>JAVBRP010000355.1:0-4347 GCA_031547815.1 Bacteroidales bacterium
TATTTTTGCAATATTGTCTTACGTACCTAAATACGATCGATCATGGAACTTACATTGGATCTCAAAAAACGTTACACTTATGCCGATTATCTGACTTGGGCGGATGATAAGATGCGGGAATTGGTTGACGGGTTCATTAAATTGATGACACCGGCGCCGAGTGCAAGACATCAAAAGGTATGTGGAAAATTGACCACTCGATTGAACCTCTTGATTGAAAGAAACAAGGGCAAATGCGAGGTTTTTCCGGCTCCTTTTGACGTTCGTCTTCCCAAAAACGGAGAAAAAGCGGACGACAAAATTTACAACGTGGTGCAGCCCGACATTTGCGTGGTTTGCGATCCGTCGAAGATCGACGACTACGGATGCATCGGCGCTCCCGATTTAATCGTGGAAATACAATCGCTTTCCACGGCGCGATACGATTTATCCGAAAAGTTCGATCTCTATGAGGCTTCGGGAGTACGTGAGTATTGGGTCGTTTTCCCGGGAGAGGAAGGCGTCGTAGTATTTTTATTGCAGCCCGACGGAAAATATGATAAAGGCACAAAATATGAAAGCGGGAAAGTTCCCGTACGCATTTTTGACGGTTGCGAAATCGATTTGAACGAAATTTTCTGACGCCTCGACCGTCAGCCGATAATTTCCGATAATTTTTGCGTCAAGCACCGGCGACTGAATTGTTTGATCACGTCGCGATCGGGGTTGGGGTAAATGTTTTTCATTCGATTTTGAACCTGTTGCAGCAGAAAGTTCTTGATGCCCTCCGCATCGTTGTAATCGAAAGCAGCGCCCGCATCCGCACATTTGATCAGGTGTGCGGCCGTTCCGTCGACGGGGCCGAGCAGCAAAATGGGCTTGCGCGAAGCAAGGTATTCGAATATTTTACCGTGCAAAAGATACTTGGAGCCTTTCACATCGGCATTGATGAGCAACAGCACGGACGAGGACATCAAGAATTCGACGGATTCTTCGTGCTTCACATGGTCGTAAAAAATGGCACGTTCGCCTAAAGTGTAGCGGAACAGTTCGCGTGTTTTTTCGTCGGTCTTCCCTACAAACCGTATGGTGAACGGCGCTCGACTTTTTAACATCAGCAAGGCTTTCAACAAACCGTCGGTCGGATAATTGACGGCTAAGGTGCCGGTGTAGGTAATGACAAGATCGCTCGGCCAAACGGAGGTTTTCCCCGCGAAATCGCTTTCGTCAAATCCGTTGGGCAGAAAAAATATCTTCTCTCGGCCCACGTGCGGATGTATCTTCTCGAACCGATTGCGTTCGTCGACGGCCAGCAGCGCATTGTCGCATCGTTCCAGCACGTGCCGTTCGTATCGGAAATCGATGTTTTGCGCCCAACGGGTCTGGTACAGAAACGATTTGTATTGTATGTTCGACCACGGATCGCGGAAGTCGGCAATCCACTTGATGTTGTATTTTTCCTTGATCTTTAATCCCGTCAGGTGCGTGGAGTGCGGCGGCCCCGTGGTGATGACGGTGCCTATTTCGTGCTTTTCGATCAGTAGGCACGCTTCCGCGAAAGCGTATTTGATCCAGCCGCGTCGAGCATCGGGCAGAAAGAAATTTCCGCGAATGAAACGTGCGAATTTTTGCAGCAAACTCGGATTTCCTTCGTTGGCAAAACCGCTGTAAGGCGCCGTTTTTGCGCCCGTCAACTTTTTATACCAATCGTACACGCCTTTGCTTTCGGTGCGGTAAACATCCAAACCGGAAGCTACTTCGCGCGCAAGCGACTTATCGATCACGGGATACTCCGCGCTTGCGGGGTCGACGGTCAGCACAACGGGCCTGATGCCGAATTCGGGAAGATACTTGACGAATTTCAGCCAGCGCTGCACTCCCGGCCCTCCCGACGGCGGCCAATAGTAAGTGATGATCAGGGCTTTTTTGTTTATCGGCATTTCGCTACGGTTTCATCAACATTAATGCCTCTCCGGCGGGAACGATTTTTCCGTTGACAAGCCCGACCACAAACGCATCGTTAAAATCTTCCCGCACTTTTTTCAGGGTTTCCTGCGCCGTGATGTATTCGGCGGTGCGGCCGACGATGTATTTGTAAAAACCGGGCGAAGCCTGCACCCGTTCCACATTCTTGTGTTTCTTGAAATTATTCGGGTCGGTATTTTTCGGCTTCGACGAAGTGGCGATCTGCACGCAAAACTCTACTTTGCGCGCGCTCGCAACGGGTTTTTCCCGGTTCACGGGCGTTTTGGCCGGAGCTTCGGCTACCGTGTCCGACGGCCCGGACGAAACTTCGGCAAGCGCTTCCTTATCGCCGGTTGTCGGGTGCTCGGTCGGCTTGAACGAACTGCGTTCTTCGATTCTCGTTTTGTAGGTACAGAACGCCCGGAAAATGGATTCGGCAAGTTTTTCCTTACCCTCGCTGCTGCTAATGAATTTTTCTTCTTCGGGGTTGGATATGAACCCGACTTCGATCAATACGCTGGGCATGGCGGTTTTCCACAGCACCACGAAATTGGCTTGCTTTACGCCGCGATTGAATCGTTTTGCCGTATTTTTGAATTGATCTTGTATTGCATCCGCAAAACCGAGGCTTTGGTTCAGATAGGCATTTTGCAGCAGCGAAAAATAGATATACGATTCGGCTCGGTTGGGATCGAATCCTTCGTAACGCGATGAATAGTCGTCCTCAATCAGAATAACCTCATTTTCGCGTTTGGCAACCTCTATGTTTTCGTCCGATTTGCTGTTCCCCATCACAAAAGTTTCCGCTCCGTACGGGGATCTCTTTTTGTTGGCATTGGCATGAATAGATATGAAAAGATTAGCGTGCGCCTTGTTGGCTATATCGCCGCGCTTGTCCAGCTCTATGAATCTGTCGGTGCTGCGGGTGTAGATCACTTCTACGTCGCGATACGCCTCCGTTATTTTTTTGCCCACGCGCAGGGCAATGTCCAATACAATATCTTTTTCTTTCGATTTCAGGCCGATGGCACCGGGGTCTCTCCCTCCGTGTCCCGGATCGATCACCACTTTTTTCAATCCGTCGCCGCCGTTGCTTTGCGCTTTTGCCCCGGCCGAGCAAAACAGCCCGAAACCGGCGAAAAACGTGAGTACTCCGAAAAGAAAAAATATGCGATGCCGTACAATATACATGATGATTTGTCAGTTTATCAACCAAACCTTAGAACATTAAATCAAAGATTGCTTACCTTTGCGGATCAATTTTCGATATATAATATTCCCGGCAAAAATAGTATAAAACTTGTTTTTGAAGCCCTTTTTATATCTTTTTGTGCTGATCGCATTCGTGAGCGCCGGCGAAATTTTAGCGCAGGACATACCGGCCATCATTGGTTCGGAGCATTCGATTGCTTCGGATACGCTCGTTGTCGATTCGATAGCGGCCGATACGCTTGCCGTCGATTCGGCAGCAGTGAAACCGCGCAAGGAGCCGCCTTTCAAAACCCGTGTCAAATACAAGGCTGCCGATTCCATCACATTCAAAATTCAAGACCAAAGAGCATTCCTGTACAAGGAATCTCAGGTCAACTACGAGGATATCGAATTGACGGCTTACAAGACGGAATTCGACATGGCAACCAAAATCGTCTATGCCAAAGGCGGGAAGGACAGCGTCGGACACGATACGGGGTTGCCGGTGTTCAAGGAAGGCAGCCAACCTTACGAGGCGCGTTCGCTGGCTTACAATTTCGGCACCAAGAAAGGCACCATTATCGAAATAAAAACACAACAGGGCGAGGGCTACATGCATGCCGCAAGATCCAAACGCTATGCCGACGGGCATATCGATATGAAAGGCGGGAAATATACCACATGCGACGCCGATCATCCGCACTTTTACTTGGCGCTGAGCAAGGCCAAGGTAATGCCGGGCGATCAAGTGGTTTTCGGCCCCGCACAGTTATATTTGCTCGACATTCCGTTGCCGTTGGTTTTGCCGTTCGGTTTTTTTCCGCAAAACAACAAAAAGGCCGTTTCGGGAGTTATTCCGCCCACCATCGGCATGGAGGTGAGCCGCGGGTTGAACCTTACCAACGGCGGTTATTATTTTGCGTTCAACGATCATTTCGACGCCACGCTGATGGCCGACGTTTATTCGACGGGTACGTGGAAAGCGAATTTGCAGACGCGGTATATGAAAAAGTACAAATTTTCGGGCAACGTAAATCTTAATTACGGCGTCACGGTTTCGGGCGAAAAGGGGTTGGACCAAAGCAAGACGAAGCAATATTCCGTTCAATGGACGCATACGCAGGACGCCAAAGCCAATCCTTCCCGTTCGTTCTCGGCAAATGTCAATTACAGCAGTTCTTCGTACGACAGCGAATATAATTACACTTCTCC
>JAVBRP010000140.1:0-18544 GCA_031547815.1 Bacteroidales bacterium
AAGGGCAGCTTAATGGAAACATGGCTAAACTGCCCCTCCGGGGCGTTGACGTGCTAAAATGATTGTATTTTATGCGCTTACAATCTTCCGAACACGTCCGAGCTTTGCTCTACGCTAATGCTTCAAGGCCGTTGGCCTTACCCTTTACGCACACAAAACGTTATAGAGCCATTATTTTGTTTGCATCCCTTACAATTTTTCTTTCTTTTTCCTTTTCGAAAAGAAATACGACAACAGCTTGTAACCGATCTCAATGCCTCCCAGCATGGAAGCCGACGAAACCAGATTGGTGGCGGTGCCGAATATCCGGCCGACAAAACGCCATCCGTGTTCGATACGTTCCCAATCGTCGGCCACTTTTTTCTCCTGTTTGTGCAGCTTTTTGCGCAAGCGTTCCTTCTCGTCCCTGATTTCGGCGAGGGTGGTAATTCGGCTGTATTTGCGGTCATTCCTTTTCATCATCTTCTTCGTCTTCATTTTTTCCGATTTCCTCAACATCTTCGTCTTTTTCGTCGGCAACATTGTCGAACAATATTTTGCTGAAGCGACCAACCAACGGGTTAATGATAATTTGGTCTTTCAAAAGAACAACAACGATCAACATCAGTAAACTGAATCCGCCCATGATCAGAAAAGCGGGGATGAGGCTTCCGAAAGCATTTTGCATCAAAACGATCAGTATGGCGGAGATGTATATCCACACGGTGCATACCAGCACCAAGGCCACCATCACCAAAATCAACAAACCGACGATGGATGATATTTTTTCGAGCAATTCCAACCGCAATAAAGCGTAGCGAGTGCTCAAATATTCTTTTCCGTCCTTTACGAATGTTCTGTATTTTCCGGGAGAGGATTTACTCATAACTGTTCAGATTTAAGATTGTTATCGGGTGTGTTATTGAATTGAAATTCGGACGGGGCAATTCCCCGCCCGAATTGTTCGGCATGACCGGAAAAACTATTCGACTTCCGGTGCAGGTTCTTTAGCCGTTTTTTTGTGCCTGAGTCGATGAATCAATTCGTTCAACTCTTCTTTGCTCAAATCGATACCGTGTTCTTTTAACATGCGTTTGAGTTTCTTGCGCGTGTTCACACCTTTGTCAGGGGCCAACAACAATGCTGCCATGGCGCCTAAAGCCGCACCGCCGAGAAATGTGAAAAATGATGATGCTTTCATAACTGCTTTTATTAATTTGTTTAAATTGTTGAATTATATGGCAGTGTCGTGTCAATGAAATAATGTCGCAACGTCATTGCGAGCGGTAGCGAAGCAACCGTAGCGAAGCGGAGCTCGACGAAGTCAATCTCGTGCTAACCAATAAGATTGCTTCGTCGTTCCTCCTCGCAATGACGCGCCAAAATAAGCTTGACACGACAGTAGGTTCAATCTATCATATCCCCGAGTTTCGCTTTTATGCGCCCGAGTTTGTATCGACCGATCAGTTCTTCCAACTCGTCGGGCCTCAACTTTTTCAGTTTGCGTTTCAATTTTTTACGGGTCTTGACACCGCTATCCGGGGCCAACAACAACGCAGCTCCCGCGCCCAAAAGAGCGCCTCCGAAAAACGCGAATAATGCTGATGCTTTCATGTACTTTACATTTTTAATCCGGATTTCCTGCGGAATAAAAAAATTCCGTCGACAAGAATTTCGGTTTATATATTTATATTTGTTCGATATTTTACCGTAAACGGATATATCTAAAACAATCCCCGTCAAAAAATGTTTAAAAATACAAGAAATATCTTCGATTACATCATTATTTTTGTTTTTTTTATTCTCCCGGTTTCCCGAATTTCGGCCCAAGATAAACTGTCGGAAATATTGAAAAGCGAGATACAGCGCGAAATGTCGGAATTTGCCCGAAAAACCGACTCGATCGACACGCCTTATTTTATCGGTTTTCGCGTGGACGAAACGAAATCGGAAACCGTACGGGCCGCGTTCGGCAGTTTGATCCATTCGCGGGCGTCTCACAACCGCATCTTCACGCCGATGGTGCGAATCGGGAGTTACGAAACGGACAACTATCATCAATTGCGCGAAACCAACACGAGCAATCGTACCGAGCCGGCTTATCTTCCCGTGGAAGACTCTGAAGACGCCATCCGCCAATGTATCTGGTGGATGACCGATCAGGCATACAAAAATGCGGTAAACCGTTTCGAAAAAGTAAAATCGAACATGGCGGTGAAAGTCAAGGAAGAAGACGCCTCGGCCGACTACACCCCGCAAAAGCCCGTCACATATTTCGAACCGCAATTGTCCGATTCATACGTCAAATTTAATCGCAGGGATTGGGAAAAAAAGTTGACCGCATATTCGGAGGTGTTCAAGCAATCGAAAAATATTATCGACGGGCGTGCCGATGTCAGCGTACAAACGGTAAGGAAATATTACGTTTCGTCCGAAGGTTCGGACATTGTTTACAACCTGACGTACATCAACTTGTCGATTTTCGGTATGGTGAAAGCCGACGACGGCATGGAGCTTCCGCTGTACAAATCGTGGTTCGCCCTGACAGTCGATCATTTGCCTTCGGAAAAAGAAGTCCTCAAGGAAATAAAATCGATGATCGCCAAATTGGAAGAGCTGAAAAAAGCGCCGGTGGTGGAAGCATTTTCAGGCCCGGCATTGTTATCGGCTGAGGCTTCGGGCGTGTTTTTTCACGAAATTTTCGGACACCGTGCGGAAGGGCAACGCATGCGTCAGGAGACCGACGGACAGACGTTCAAAAAGAAGATCGGACAATCGGTGTTGCCCGATTTTCTGACCGTATACATGGACCCCGACATCAACAAGTACAAGGGCCGCGACATTAACGGTTATTATCCGTATGACGACGAGGGTGTGAAAGGGCAAAAGGTGATGCTGGTGGAAAACGGCATCTTGAAAGGCTTTCTGATGTCGCGCGTTCCGATCGAGGGCTTTCCCGAATCGAACGGACACGGACGCGCCGCTCCGGGACTGAATCCCGCCTCGCGCCAATCGAACCTGATTATCGAATCGTCGCAGCGGAAAAGCGAAAAGGAATTGCGCAACGACTTTCGCGACGAACTCAAGCGGCAATCCAAAGAATACGGTTATTATTTTGCGGGCGTCACCGGCGGTTTCACGCAAACGGGACGCTATTCGCCCAACGCTTTCAACGTTACGCCCAACGAGGTGTATCGCGTATATGCCGACGGCCGTCCCGACGAATTGGTGCGCGGCGTCGATTTGGTGGGTACGCCTTTGGCAATGTTTTCGCAAATTGCCGGCGCGGGCGGCGACGCCGGGTATTTCGTCGGGCTTTGCGGCGCCGAATCGGGATCGGTGCAAGTTTCGTGCATATCGCCCATGCTGTTTGTGAAACAGATAGAAATTCAAAAGAAAATCAAATCGCAAAATCTGCCGCCGCTGTTGCCCAAGCCGTAATAATCAAGATGATACTTCGCACGGCCAAGTTTTTCCGGATCAAGAGCAAAATTATGTTGGGCTACCTTTGTTTATGCCCTGACGGGCAATTTGATTCTTCATGCCGGCCCGTTCTATTGACGTTATTTCCCTATCGGGAAATCTTTGTACCGAAATTACTCACCTCCGTTCGTGAGATCGCTTACGCTAAGTTGTCCGTAGGACAAGAACGTCAATAGAAAGAAATCGCACCAAACCAACGATTGCCCGTCAGGGCATAAACTCTCCGGAAGATTAGAGGGATTTTCCGCCAACATATTTTAGCGCTTGATCCGTTTTTCTCTTTCGCGAAGACGCAAAGCGAAACCGATTTTGCCCGCCTGAATGACAAGTCGGGCTTGTACTACAGTTGTGTCAATGAAATAGAGTAAATATACTTTACGCCGTCAAGTTTTGTGTAAAGCATTTATTTTGATTTTCACCCCTAAATCCCCTAAAGGGGACTTCCGCAAAGCGCGGTACACCGAGACTCCCCTTTAGGGGTCGGGGGTAAAATGAGAAAAGACACATGCACAAAACTTGCCCGCGAGTAGTATAAACTATTTCTTCGCGCCGGCCGAATGCGCCTCAAGGTTTTCGATCCGCTGCAACAGCGTAGGATGCGAATAGTAGAAAAATACGTACAGCGGATGCGGCATAAGGTTGGAAAGGTTGGTAACCGAAAGTTTCTTGAGCGAACGGATCAGCGCATCGGCCGATCCGTATTGAGCGGCGAAGTTGTCGGCCGCAAATTCGTGCTTCCGCGACAGCTTATTCATAAACAGCCCGATGACAACCGATATCGGACTGTAGAGGATTCCGAAAGCGATCAATCCGATGTGAAAACTCGCAGTTTCCGCACCTAAGGCTTGCGACAATACGGGTTTGGAGATGAACAGCGAGAGGATGAACAGCATGATGCCCGATTGAATGATCGAAATTATTCCGGAAATGATGATGTGTTTTTTGCGGTAGTGGCCTATTTCATGCATCAGCACGGCAACAATTTCATCGGTCGAAAGCTCGTCCATTAACGTATCGTACAGCACGATCCGCTTTTTGCGCCCCATGCCGCTGAAATATGCATTGGCTTTGGTGGAGCGTTTCGAACCGTCGATCGTGTATATTTTATCTATGCGAAACCCTGCCTGTTCGGCGTGGCAGGTGATTTGATATTTGAGATCGCCGTCCTCGAGCGGTTTTTGTTTGTTGAACAGGGGCACGATGATCGAAGAATAGAATGCCGACATGAACAGCATGAATGCGGACATCAGCAACCAAGCCCACAGCCAGAAATAAATGCCCGTTTGCAGATAGAACCATACGATCAAAGCCATGATGCTGCCGCCGATCACCGCGGATAAGGCCCAGCCTTTCAGCTTGTCGACAATGAAAAGCATCGGCGTGGTTTTATTGAACCCGAAGCGTTGTTCGATCACGAAAGTGTCGTAAACGACAAAAGGCGTATTGAGCAGATCGAGCGCCAGGCCGAGGATCGCAAAAAAGATGAGCGGATGCAGCACGGGGTGCGCGCTGATGCTTGCCGCGAGGCTGTCGACCCAAGCGAAACCGTTCAGAAAAAACATCGACAAGATCAAAACCAAGTTGAATGTATTGCCTACCATTCCGAAACGGGTGTTGGTGCGTTCGTAACGTTGCGACTGCAAATATTTTTCGGGATCGTACAGATCGCGAAGTTTCGGAGGCAATTTTTCCGACAGGTTTTTCAGATTCAGTAATTCAAGTCCGCTTTCGAGCAGAAAGTCGGCAACGATGATGACAATAAGTATAATGAATACGATATGCGACGACATTGCGGGGGTTTAACGGTTGATTTGTTGATCGAGTTGCAAACTGTTTTTCTGCCTTTCTTCCAACAAATTGAGATAACTTTTGGTAAATGAATTTTGCGAATAATTCAAAGATCGTCTGATCCAATAAAGCGCTTGATCCAATTGGTTCCGAAATTCGAAGGCCACGGCCATGTTGCAGGCGATTTGGCTTTTTATCTTTTTTTGCCCTTTCTTGCGGCACGAAAGCAACATCTCTTCCCAGATGTTGAAAGCGCGCTCATAACCGTCGTTCTGCATGGATGTGTATGCTTGTTCCGAAAGATCGGGGAACTTATTGATCATGTAGATGCTTCGCAGCCCTCTCTCCCATTGCGGGACAATTCGTTCGGCATAGGTTTGCGCCATGGCGATGCCCATATCCCACCAAGCATCGTCGACGCTCGGCAGGTTCAACACGGCTTCCGATTTCCCCGAACGGATGCCCGAAGGCCACACGATCAAATCGCGATCGACATAGTCGTCGAGCAATTTCCCCGACCGGTCGCGCACCGACCATTCGGCTACGTAGTGCACATGCATGTATGCTTCCCACTCGTAATAACTGTATTGCTCGCCGTAGAACGAGTTCTTGACTTGCAACCTGTCCAACCGTGCCACCAGATCGTACCCGGAAAATGCCGAAGCATCGACGTCTTTTGTCAGGAAAACGGAAAAATTCGATTCTTCGAAACCGGGCGCACTCTTCCAAAACTTTTGCAGAGAATACAGAATATTCATGATCAGCGAGTCGGCAGCAACGCCCGATGTGCTTTCGTTGTTCATGATGGCATCCGACAGGAGCGTCGGCGAAGCGCAAACGGCAATGGAACGTTTTTCGCCGGGGAAGGCTAATTTTGCCGGCTGCAAGGTTTCGATGGGACAATTGCGCATCGTCACACATGCCGAAAGGGACAGCGCCGTCAGCACCAAAATCAAATATCGACCTGTTTGAACCAAAATATGGAGTAAATTATGTTTTATTAGTTTGACGCAAATATATCTATTTTGTTCATTCTTTCGATACAAATCCGACCGGTTTTGTCGCATTTTTTATACGCTCAACCAAATAACCACGCTGTATGCGATCCCGGCAAGCATCACCAATTTCATGCCGTTGCCGATTCTGCGATAATCGTTGCTTGTTTCGGCTTTATAAGTCATTCGGCTCAGCCAAACGATCGGAACGATGAGTAATAAAACGACATAAACAAGCGAAAAGTATCCGGGACCTATTTTCCGCAGCACCGTGAAAAGAAGAAATGCAAGCATTCCCGCAACAACGGCATTGATGCATATAATGACCGCTTTGGTACATTTGTCGCCCAGCACGATGGGCAACGATCGGCAACCGAAAGCCGTATCGCCTTCGAAATCCTCGGCATCCTTGATGATTTCGCGCGACAGGGTTGTCAAGAAAGCAAACACGGCAACGCCCGAAATCCATATCGCCGCATCGTTGAGATTGACGGGTGCAGCCGGCCCGGCAGCTTTGTATACGGGCGGAAGGTCCAACAGAACCATCATCGGAACCAATCCGGAGAAAAGCGCGACGATGACATTTCCGATCAAAAACTGTTGCTTGTAAGTGGTGGAATACAGCCAAAGCATCCCGGCTACCACAATGTATATCAATACCAACTCGGGAATCCCCGACTTCCACGTAACATAGCCTCCCGTGACGATCCCGGAAGCGCACAATATGATGTGTGTCATCATGGCTCCGCGACGGCTGATGCTTTTCCCGACCACCACTTCGTTCGGGCGATTGATGCGGTCGGTCTTGATGTCGAAATAATCGTTGATGGCGTATCCGGCCGCAGCCGTGCACATCGTCGAAAATACCAGACAGAAAAAAGTAAAACCGCTCAGTTGCAAGTCCAAACCGCACGATTGCACCACCGGGCGCACCACTGCATATCGCATCATGTACTGCGTAAAAGCAATGATCAGCAAATTGGGGAAGCGTATCAAAACCAAGAAAGAAGACATGCCTGTTATTTTTCGCCAAATATACGACATATCCGGCGTGAAATTTATCGCCGAATCGTAAAAATAATGTGCAAATCGAATAATTTCGTTTAAATTTGCACACTTTTTATATTTTTAGTATATTTTATGAGTTGGATTGAAGCCCTGATCTTGGGTATTGTGCAAGGCTTAACCGAATTTTTGCCGGTGAGCAGCAGCGGACATTTACAAATAGGCGCGGCATTGCTGGGTGTCAAAGCTACCAACAACCTGATGTTCACCGTTGCCGTACATGCGGCCACCGTTCTCAGCACCATAGTGGTGCTGCGTAAGGAAATTGCGGATTTGCTGATGGGGCTTTTCAAATTCAAATGGAACGAGGAAACGCAATTTATTGCCAAGCTGGCTATTTCGGCCATCCCGGTTGGCATTGTGGGGATTTGTTTTAAAGATGCCGTTGAGGCTGTTTTCGCAGACGGGCTGATGATTGTCGGGGCCATGTTGCTGGTGACGGCAGCGCTGCTGTCTTTTGCATATTTCGCCAAACCGCGGCAAAAAGAAAAAATAACCTTTCGGGATGCGCTTATCATCGGTATTTCGCAAGCCCTTGCCGTGTTGCCGGGTTTATCGCGTTCGGGAACGACCATTTCGACCGGTATTTTGCTGGGCGACAAAAAAGAAGCGGTAGCCAAATTTTCCTTTTTGATGGTGTTGGCGCCGATTCTCGGAGAATGCCTGCTCGACCTGACAAAAGGCGAATTTGCCGCCTCGGCATCGGGCATACCGATCACATCGTTAATCACCGGTTTCGTTGCGGCTTTCGTTGCGGGATACATTGCCTGTTCGTGGATGATCGATTTGGTGAAAAAGGGCAAGCTGGTATATTTTGCCGTCTACTGCGCCATTGTCGGAGCGGTCGTACTCATTTGGCAGTCGGTGATATAACATGCAGCAGGACGAAACTCCGACTCCCCTGTTTCATCCCGCAACATCCCGAGCCGAAGACTTTGTTGCCGGGCAGGTTGTTTTGATCGATAAGCCCTTGTGGTGGACATCTTTCGATGTGGTACGCAAATGCCGCAACTTGATGACGCACAAGTTGAAAATAAAAAAATTGAAAGTCGGTCATGCGGGAACGCTCGATCCGTTGGCCACGGGGTTGATGATCGTTTGTTCGGGAAAAGCCACCAAGCGCATCAACGAATGGATGGATGCCGATAAGGAATACGTTGCGACCGTCGAGTTGGGACGCACCACGCCTTCGTTCGACCTCGAAACCGAAACCGACGCCGTTTTCCCGACCGGGCACATTACGCGCGCGTCGTTTGAAGAATCGCTTCAAACCTTTATCGGTGAAACCCGGCAAATACCGCCGTTATTTTCGGCAAAGAATTTGCAGGGAAAACGAGCTTATACTTTTGCGCGGAAAGGATCGGATGTCGAATTGCCCCCACAGTCGGTGGTAATCAGCGAATTGGAGATAATTCGATTCGATTTGCCGTTTGTTGAAGTGCGGATGCGTTGCAGCAAAGGCACATACGTGCGGGCGTTTGCGCGCGACGTAGGAACAGCCAATCAAAGCGGAGCATGCCTGATCGGCCTCCGGAGAACAGCCATCGGAGCATTCAAGGTCGAAAACGCCATGTCGCCCGAACTGTTCGAACAAATCGTTTCTAAATTGTAAGTCATAACTCATTATTTAAGTTTTTCAAAGATTCCATAACCTTAACCTGTCATGAGACTTTCACAGTATAAGTACCATCTTCCGCCGGAACTCATTGCCAAATTTCCGGCGCCGAACAGAGACGAATCTCGTCTGATGGTCGTCAACCGGCAATTCGATCATATTGAGCATCGCGTTTTTAAAGACATTATCGACTACTTTAATGAAGGCGATGTGATGGTTTTCAACAATACCAAAGTTTTTCCCGCCCGTTTGTACGGGAATAAAGAAAAAACAGGTGCACAGATCGAGGTTTTCCTTTTGCGGGAACTGAATCCCGAACAACGGCTGTGGGACGTTCTGGTCGATCCCGCACGAAAGATCCGTATCGGCAACAAGCTCTATTTCGGCGATAACGACACGTTGGTGGCCGAAGTGATCGACAACACCACCTCGCGCGGACGCACGTTGCGTTTCCTGTTCGACGGCAGCTATGCCGAATTCAAATCCACGCTTTATTCGCTGGGACAAACGCCGTTGCCGAAATTCATCAAACGTGAAGTGGTTCCCGAAGATAAAGACCGTTATCAAACGATCTTCGCCAAACACGAAGGCGCCGTTGCCGCACCCACAGCGGGGATACATTTCAGCAGAGAATTGCTGAAACGGTTTGAAATCAAAGGAATTGACAGAGCCGAAATAACGCTTCACATGGGTTTGGGCAATTTCCGCAGCGTGGATGTGGAAGACCTCACCAAACACAAGATGGACTCCGAACAGTTCTTCATTCCGGAAGAAACGGTTGAAATCGTGAATGCCGCCAAAGAACGCAAATCGGAAGTATGCGCCGTGGGAACCACTGTGCTGCGGGCTTTGGAAAGCTCGGTATCCACAGCGGGAATGTTGAAACCCGCCGAAGGATGGACCAATAAGTTCATCTTCCCTCCCTACGAAGTAAACGTGCCGACCAGCTTGGTTTCCAGTTTCCACCTGCCCATGTCCACCATGATGATGATGGTGTCGTCGTTCACGGGCCACGAGCGTCTGATGGATATATACGACCTTGCCGTCAAGGAAAAATACCGCTTCGGAGCATACGGCGACGCGATGCTGGTGCTGTAAGCCGCAAACCGGAATATTCCCGAAAATATTTTGATTTGCAGGTTCTGCTTGATGTACGCCAAGGAACCGCACGGAGTTAAAAGAACGGGTAACCGATCCCGATGCTGAGGCAAAAATCGTCGGACGAAACGCGCTTGCTTCCATCAGGCTTGGGTGTAAACGCCCATCTTCCGGAGCCTGCCGGGTCGTGCAGTTTCATGCCCAGATCCGCACGAAGAATAAAATACCCGAAATTGAACCGTAACCCTACGCCTCCGCTTAACGCTATTTCGCGATAGAACCGATCGAAACTGAACTCGGCGCCCTTACGGTCTTCGTCCTTATGCGAATCCCAAACGTTGCCCGCATCCATAAAAAGCGCTCCTTCGATCAACCACACCAACTTGAACCGATATTCGACGTTGGCCTCCAATTTTATATCGCCCGTGTTGTTGGGATATGCCGTGATGGAAGCCGTGTCTTGGTACGATCCCGGCCCCAAGCTGCGCAACCGCCACCCGCGGATGCTGTTGGCGCCGCCCGCGTAATATTTTTTTTCGAACGGCATGGATGCAACCGATCGGGTGACGCCCTCGGTTGTCTCGGCAGTTGCCGAATTGCCGTAAGGCCAGCCCACTCCCGCAAACACGCGGCTTACCAAAGTGTTGTTGCCGTTGATGGTGTAGTAATAGCGAAAATCGACATCGCCTTTCACGAATTGCGAAAATTCATTGTTGAATATTTTATACGGTTCTCCCGAAGAAGTCGATTTGTCGGTCAATTTGAAAAAGGCATCGAGCAAAAGGCCGGCGGTTTCGAAATTCGTTCTGACAAAGAAGAAATTATCCTTATGCACCGCCCGCATATCGCGCACAAAGCTGTAACTGCTCGAAACCACCATGTGTGACTGGTAACTGTTCTGCAAATACGGATATTTTTGCAACGTGCTTTCGAAAGCCGGACTGATTTCGGGCAGTTGCACAAAATTCACGTCCAGCGGCTTCACGATATGGCTGATCACCTCCGAACCGCGCCAATTATATCCGACCGAGGTGCTGAATACCGTTCGCACGTAATAATCGGGATAGTTTTGGTAATTGTACAGTATGGAGAAAACGGTTTTGGGATTGTATTCGCGGATGAAACGGTCGGAGCGAAACGGCAACAGGAACTTGGGTATGTTGAGCGACGCTTCCGCTTCGTATTCCATCTTGGTTTTCAGCCCTCCCCAAAGATTCGAGGTGGAAGTGGAGGAAACGGCTTCGAGCGCACCGCGCAATCGCAGATCGAATATTTCGGCATGGCGAAACAGACTTTTGTTTTGATATTGGATGCTGATGCCGCCGCCGAGATTGCCTTCCGACATGGTTCCTTCCACATCTGTCGTGATGCTTTGACGTGTGAACGGCAACAAATTGATACGGCAATCCAAATCGCGCATACGCAAATTTGCCTGATCGGGAGGCACGGAATAATCGTAATTCACCTGCATGAAACTCCGCAACCCGATCAAATGCTGGTAAGTTTGGTTAAAGTTGGAAATGCGATACAGCGAATCGGGGAAAATATACAGGGAGTTCCTGATAACGGAAGGTCTTACGAAATAATCGGGAGGAATGATGAACGTGACGCCGTTGCGGGTCAATGTGTCGTTTGCGGTTTTCGACTCGGCTTCCGAATCGGCCATGCTCAGCATGTTCGCTCCGGCATTCACCGTAATCGATCGTATGTTGTACAAAGGATAAGGCGCCTCCACCACCCGGTTGTCGGCCGTACGTTCGGCATGCGGCTTTACGGTCAAATTGAAATCGGCCGTTCGCCTGCGATATGAGGTATCGGCATCTTCAAACGAAACATAATCCGCCGCAAAACTGTAATAACCGTTATTCTTCAGATACGTTTCGATCCTCTTTTTCTCGTTCTTAAAAATATCGCCGTCAAGCGGATTCCCGCGTTTAATCAACGATTGAAGCGTGTCGGCAAGAATCAGTCGAGCAATCGCGGTGTCGGGAATGTCGTAACTCACTTTGCCGATGCTGTAGGGCCATCCGGTGCTGACTTTGTAAATCACATCGGCCTTTCGCTTTTTAAAGATCACCGTATCGCTCACCCGGGCATAGTAGTAGCCTTTGTATTCCAAAAAAAGTTCCAATTGTTCGAGCGACTTGTCGGTCAGGCTTTGCTGCCATATCACGGGTTCTTCGCCGTTCTTCCGCAACCATCGGTTCCATCGGTTGTCCTTATCCGATTTCGACCGATTGTAGAGCCAAAGGTGGAACCGCATCCCGATGATCTTTTTGTTCGGTTTCTGCCGGATATGCGATTTTAAATCTTCCTTTTTGACTTCCTTGCCGTTGTCGACTTCCACTTCCACCGATCGCAGCAAATATTGATCTTTGGGAACATATTTCGTCGGGTTGCAGGAAGTAAGGTAAAAGGTAAGAGGTAAGAGGTAAAATAATGAAGAACGAAGAGTGAAGAACGAAGAATAATTTGTATTTTTCCTCGCTTTGCGTCTTTGCGTCTTTGCGAGAAAATAATCACGCAAAGGCGCAAAGGCGCAAAGTACAACCGAACTTGCACGGCAAAACAAATATTCAAGCAACGCTATTACCTTTTACCTATTACTTTTTACCTGTTACCTCACTCCCACTCTATGGTTGCGGGCGGCTTGGAACTGATGTCGTAAACCACCCGGTTCACGCCGCGCACTTTATTGATGATTTCGTTGGAAACTTTGGCCAGAAAATCGTACGGAAGATGCGCCCAATCGGCCGTCATGGCATCGGTAGACGTCACGGCGCGCAGGGCGATCGTATTTTCGTAAGTCCGCTCGTCGCCCATCACGCCGACCGAACGAACGGGCAGCAAAATGGCGGCCGCCTGCCATACCTTATCGTACAGATCCCAATCGCGAAGCGCCTGAACGTAAATATCGTCGGCATCCTGCAAAATACGCACCTTTTCGGGAGTAATGTCGCCGAGAATGCGGATACCCAAGCCCGGACCGGGGAAAGGATGACGGTTGATCAGTCGGGGCATCATGCCCAATTCGCGGCCCACGCGGCGAACCTCGTCCTTGAACAGCAACCGGAGCGGTTCCACCAATTTCAGATGCATCTTTTCGGGAAGGCCGCCCACGTTGTGGTGCGATTTGATGACCGTTCCCGTGATGGAAAGCGATTCGATGATGTCGGGATAAATCGTTCCCTGGCCCAACCATTTGACGCGATCCAATTTTCGGGCTTCTTCCTCGAAAACGTCGATGAAGCCTTTTCCGATGATTTTCCGTTTCGTTTCCGGATCGGTCACGCCTGCCAACCGGTCGTAGAATCGTTGTTTGGCGTCTATACCGATCACATTCAAACCAAGATGTTCGTAGTCGCGCAACACGTTTTCGAATTCGTTTTTGCGCAGCAGCCCGTGATCGACGAATATACACGTGAGGTTTTTGCCGATCGCCTTGTTCAGCAGCACGGCCGTCACCGACGAATCGACGCCTCCCGAAAGGGCCAGAATCACGTTGTCGTCGCCCAACTGTTGTTTCAGCATTTCCACGGTACCCTCGATGAATGAAGCGGGTGTCCAGTCCTTTTTCATGCCGCACACGCCGAGAAAATTATCCAGCAGCAGGAGACCTTCGTCCGTGTGGAACACTTCGGGATGAAACTGCACGCCCCAGGTCGGTTCGCCGTTTATTTTGTATGCGGCAACGGACACATCATCGGTAACGGCAATAACCTTGAAATCGGAAGGTATCGCCGTGATCGTGTCGCCGTGCGACATCCACACCTGCGATTTGTCTTTCGTGTCCTTGAACAGCAAGTCGTTTCTGTCGGTCGGCGTGAGCATAGCCCGACCGTATTCCCGCGAATCGCCTTTTTCCACTTTCCCGCCCGACAAAGCGGCCAGGTATTGCGCGCCGTAGCAAATTCCCAGCACGGGGTATTTGCCTCTTACGGCCGACATATCGGGCTTGAATGCTTCCTTGTCGGTCACCGAAAACGGACTTCCGGAAAGGATAACGCCTTTGACGTCGGGATCGTTTTCGGGGAACTTATTGTAAGGAACTATTTCGCAATAAACATTCAATTCCCTGAGTCGTCTGCCGATCAACTGTGTGGTTTGGGAACCGAAATCGAGAATAATGATTTTTTCGTGCATAATGAGGTTTAAGAATGAATTCCGGTTTTTGAAAAATAAAGACAAAATTAAGCGAATTTTATCGTTATACCCGGTTTCGGAGAAATTTTTTCAGAGGTTCTATTCTTTCATCTTTTATCAAAAGAAATATATATTTTTGTACGATCATATTGCTTTCGAATAAGCAGAGATTCAAGAAACAAAGTCGAAATGACCATGCAACAGGTGTGTTATCGTATATTCCGGATTTGCGGCATCGTCTTGTTTTTAACGGCCTGCGGCTCGTCAAACAAGAATCAGATTCCCAAAATCAATAAACCGGTGCTTTACAATCCGGTATCCTCTGCATTGCACCCGAAACTTGGGGTTTTTCACGTTTCCGATATCGAATCGCAATTATATCTGATGATCAACACCGACGAATTGATTGTGAGTGAAGCCAATCCCGATCGTATCCCGAAATCGGAAGTCAAGGTTCATTACCAACTGTTCGACTGCACGGAAATAGAGAACAACAAGGAGATCAGCGACAGCGCCACGTTTGTCAATTCGTTGGAGATCAAGAAGCAGCAGAACATGATCGTGTTCCCGATCATGTTCCCGGCCGAGCAGGGCCGTCGGTACATGCTGTTGGTGCAAACCACCGATTTGTTGCGGCGCAATACGATCCGACAATTTTTGACCGTCAACAAAACCGATATTTATTCGTCGCAGAATTTCAAACTTACGGCGCTGAACGGCAGCCCGATGCTCGAAAACACGGTCAACGAGAACGATATTTTCCGGATTGTTTATCAACGACGTGCTGTCGATCGTTTATTTATCCGGTATTCGGGTAAACCGCAGCCTCCGGCGACGACTCCTTTGGCGCCGGCTCCCGCAAAGGCGTTGAATTTCAAAGCCGACAGCGTGTGGGTGCAGTCATACAGCCCCAACACTAATTTTATGTTCGGATACGAAGGTATTTATTTGATTCAAACGGACACCGCGAAGCAGGACGGTTTGGTATTGATGAATTTCGGGCCGTCGTACCCGAAGGAAGATCGTACCGCGCAATTGGTGCAGCCTATACAATATCTCACCGCAAGCGCCGAATACCAAAAGTTAAGCAAAGCGGGCAACCCCAAAAAGATGATGGACGATTTTTGGCTGGCGGCTACCGGCAGTACCGATAAGGCGCGTATGTTGATCCGGGTGTTTTACACGCGCATGAACTATGCCAATCAGTTTTTTACCGATTTTAAAGAAGGTTGGAAAACGGATCGGGGCATGGTGTACTTGATTTACGGATTGCCGAACAATATCATGAAAGGGTCGGATACGGAAACATGGGAATATACAAGCAAGCAGCAGGCGGATCCGATCGCTTTCGTTTTCGATAAAATACCTTCGCCCTTCAGCGAGAATTATTATGTATTGCGTCGGGGCGATGCGCAACCCACCTATTGGCGACAAGCGGTGGACAGTTGGCGAAAGGGAAAAGTATTTAATTTTCAAGATTTGGAATGATCGATTCACAGCCGCAACAAATGATTTTCGGCTTGCATCCGCTGATGGAAGCGATAGATGCGGGCCGGGAGATAAGCAAAGTGCTTTTACGAAAGGGCCTTACGGGCGATATGGTCGGAGAACTCACGGCGATGTTGCGCCGGCACGACATACCGATGCAGACGGTTCCCGTGGAGAAGCTCAACCGCGTGACCCGCAAGAATCATCAAGGCGTTATTGCCTTTGTGTCGCCGGTGGAATACGCGCGCATCGAAAACCTCATACCGTCGTTGTTCGAAAAAGGCGAAGCGCCGTTTGTGGTTGCCTGCGAAGGCGTGACCGATACCCGAAATATCGGCGCCATTGCCCGATCGGCCGAATGCGCCGGAGCGCATGCTTTGCTGCTTCCCGCAAAGGGTTCGGCGATGATCAGCGCCGACGCGGTGAAAACATCGGCCGGAGCGTTGAACCACATTGCCGTGTGCCGCACCGACAATATGAAAGCGACGTTGTTGTTTTTGAAGAACAGCGGGTTGAAAATCGTCGCCGCCACCGAGAAAGCACGCGATGTATACCGGCAAGCCGATTTGTCGGGACCTGCCGTGCTGTTGCTGGGCGCCGAAGATACCGGGATTTCGCCCGAAATACTACGAACGGCCGACGTTACCGTGAAAATTCCCGTGAAGGGAAAAATAGCCTCGCTCAATGTGTCGGCTGCCGCAGCCGTGCTGATGTACGAAATGGTGAAGCAGAACGCGGAAGCGTAAGGATTTATTTTTTTTCCGCAACAATCATTCGCCACTTGCCGCTCATGTCTTTTTGCAGCGTAACGTTTTCATACCCCGAATTTTGCAGGATCGCTGCCGTTTCGTCGGGGTACGTTTCATTGATTTCGAAATACAAATGCCCGCCGTCCGTCAAATGTTTCCATCCGAATGCGGCAATGCGTTTGTAGAAAATCAGCGGATCGTCGCTTTGCGGAAACAGCGCCGCGTGCGGTTCGTAATTCAAAACGTTGGGCTGCATTTGCGCTTTGTCGGACTGTGACACATACGGCGGATTGCTCGCAATGGCATCAAAATACTTTTCGGGAAAAAGATTATCGGCATCATCCGACAAAATGTCGCCGAGAACGGCATGCAGCTTCACGTCGTTAATTATTGCATTTTTTTCGGCAACGGCCAAGGCCGGCGCCGAAATATCGGTTGCCCAAACTTCGGCGTGAGGAAGCGCGGCTGCCAACGACACGGCTATGCAACCGCTTCCGGTGCCGATGTCGAGAATTTTCGGGAATCCGAGTGCGGTTTCGGATTGATAATCGCAAATGATCCTGTCGGTCAGTTCTTCCGTTTCGGGACGAGGGATCAGCACATCGGGCGTCAATCGGAATTTCAATCCGCAAAATTCCGTTTCTCCCGTGATATATTGTATCGGACGATATTTTCCGAGATCGTCAACCGCCGCGCGAATGCGCAACTCGTTCACGGCTGGAACATCGTCGTCGGCATGCAGATACAGCTCCATGGGCGACATACCCGCGTAATGCCGAAACAGAATGCGAATAAAACTCTCCGTTTCGGTTTCCGGATAATGATCGTTCAACAGGCTGCGGATGTGCGAAATAAGTTGGCTGACGGAAAGCATACAATGTAATGGATAAATACAGGATGCAAAATTATACTTTACAACGGAATGTGATGCGTTTTTTCGGATGATATAAGATACCTCGCGTTTTCCGAAAAATCCGTATATTTGTCGGAAAAGTCGGGAAACAACGCATATCATATTGTTGCAACAAAACCGGAACCGGATTGTTGGATAGCTGAACAGTCAATGATAATGAAGATGAATCGCAAAAAAAACGCACATTCGACCTATCCGTTGGAAATAGTTACTTCGCCTGCCGATTTGATGCATTTCGAATACTTGGTGCAGGCCGGGAATATTTTGCCCAATCACCCGATATACTCCATTTTGGCGGGACGTCATGCGGCCAAGATGCGCGGACGAGGGCTTGATTTCGAGGAAGTGCGTCCTTACGTGGCGGGCGACGACATTCGCAACATCGATTGGAAAGTGACCGCTCGCACGGGCGAAACCCATTCCAAAGTATTTAATGAGGAAAAGGAACGGCCGACGTTTACGATTCTCGATCAAAGTTCGTGCATGTTTTTCGGATCGCAACGTTACGTGAAATCGGTTTCTGCGGCGCATGTGGCGGCGCTTACCGCTTTTTATACGATCAAGCGCGGCGACCGTTTCGGCGGGTTGATTTTCAACGACGAAACCCACGATTACGTCGCGCCCAAGCGTAGCAAAGCGTTGGTACAGCATTTTCTGCAATTGACGGTGCGGCACAATGAGCTTCTTCCGCAACGCAAAGTGCTGAAACCGGATACCGATCGTATCAACGAGATGCTGCAACGCGCGCGGTCGTCCATCACGCACGATTATGTGGTGACGGTGATCGGCGATATATGCAACCTCGACGATGCCGGCAAACTTTATCTGCGCAGCATGGCCTATCACAACGATGTGATGTTCGTGCATATCGAAGACCCGATGGACAGCCGATTACCCGACGGAAGACTGATTTTGACCGACGGCAATCGGCAAGTGCTGTGGAATAACCGGAAAGCCGGTTGGGGCGAAAAATATACTTCCGCTTACCAAAATAGAAAAGCGGGCATCGTCGAAGAATTCAGACATTATAAAATTCCTGTTTCCGTTATGAGCACCGCCACCCCGATAGAAGACCAGATAATGCAAAAGATGGGGCAGCGTTTGAAACATTAACCGGGGTTATTTTCACGGAGTTGTTCCGTTGTCATGTTTTTTATTTATTTTTGTAACAACCGGTCAATAAAAAAGCAAGTCCGATGAAAATACAACGGTTTTATTTGGATACGTC
>JAVBRP010000188.1:0-11955 GCA_031547815.1 Bacteroidales bacterium
GACAATGATGTGTTGTATTCCAAACGCAACTGGAAATAGGTTTGGAAATAGTTGCTGACCCAATTCCGTCTGAAATTGAAAGCCTTTATGTTGATGCCTGCCGTCGGATTCACAAAGAAACTTCTTTTCACGCCCCATGAAACTCCGGGATAAATTCCCGCAAAGGGTTCAAAGTAACTTTGGTTTTGATAGCATAAAACGAAGATGAGAAAGGAGTGGTTCAAATAGCTGTCCTCTCCCTTTTTTTTCAACGCATCGATATTATAGCCGCCGATACCCACACCGATAGCGTAGCCGAGCATGGTTTCGGTATATCTGTCGGTAAGGTCTTTACCCTTGTTTTCCCCGAAAAACCGATTGCGGCCGATCAGCTCTATACGCGGCCCGAAGGCGTCTTCATTCGAAAAAAGCGTATTAAAATCGTACGTGAATGCAACTTTCGGAAATCGGATACGACCCATTTCTTCGAATTGCGCTTTCACAGGATATATCGAAATGACTATAAGGCAGATGCTTATCGGATATTTTAATATTCTTATCACTTTATTTCTTCGATACAAATTATTTCCATCAATAATAATGAATTTATTTGCTTTTTGTTTATAAAGGAATTTTTATTTATTTTGAACACCATTAATATAAACTGAATCGGTTATCCGAAATTGTGATCACTTGCAATAAAATTATATTTGCATGATAACGGTTTGACCGACAAATAACCGATTAAATTTGCATTTTTAAATGGTTCGCAACCAAACTTTATTCATCCGCACGAAAATATGGACAAATATAACAAAATAGTTGCTTTAACGGGTGCAGGCATCAGTGCCGAAAGCGGAATTTCTACATTTCGCGATTCGGGCGGGCTTTGGGAACAGTATGATGTTATGGAAGTTGCAAGCATTGAAGGCTGGCATAAAAATCCAGAATCGGTATTGCGTTTTTACAACGACCGTCGTCGGCAACTTGCCGAAGCCGAGCCGAACGCGGCACATCTCATTTTGGCCGGGTTGGAGAAAGATTACGACGTAACCGTGGTGACGCAAAACGTGGACAACCTGCACGAACGCGCGGGAAGCTCCAAGATCATACACCTGCACGGCGAATTGACCAAAGCCCGCAGTTCCGTCAATCCGAACCTGATTGTCGAAATCGGCCGCCGCCCCATCGAATACGGCGAAAAAGCGCCCGACGGAAGCCAACTGCGGCCGCACATTGTTTGGTTCGGCGAGGCGGTACCGATGATCGAGCAGGCAATCGACGCGGTGGCCGCCGCCGACATTTTGCTCATCATCGGCACATCGCTCAACGTGTATCCCGCTGCGGGCCTTGTGGGGTATGCCGACCGCAAAGTCCCCGTGTATCTGATCGACCCGAACGAGGTGACTTACCCCGGGCGCAACATTACCGTTATTCGCGAAAAAGCGACCGTCGGGATGGAGAAATTGAAAGAAATGTTATCGGCGAAAGCCTGATTGAAAAAAAAACGGGTTTCGTTCAACCAAATTAAGATTCATCCGTTATCAACCGATATACAACCGAGTAGTTATGACCGACCAAGAAATTTATCAATACATTTTGTTGCCGCTGATCGTGTTTTTTGCACGTATCTGCGACGTGAGCCTCGGCACCCTGCGTATCGTATTCGTATCCAAAGGGAAAAAGAATATTGCCCCGATTTTGGGCTTTTTCGAAGTATTCATTTGGATCGTGGTTATCAGCCAGATACTCAAAAGCGTGGACAACATCATTTGCTATGTCGCCTACGCGGGAGGCTACGCCGCAGGCAATTTCATCGGAATGCACATCGAGGAACGAATAGCGCTCGGCACCCAATTAATAAAAGTATTCTCGGCCAAGAACATTTGTGTTTTGCAGAAACGGCTCAACGAAGCGGGTTTCGGAACCACCGTGATCGAAGGCGGCGGTTCCATGGGGAAAGTCAGCATCATGTATGTGGTGATCAACCGCAAGGCTTTCGAAAAAGTGGAAAAGATCATCACCGAGTTCGATCCGTCTCTCTTTTATGTCATCGAGGACGTGCGTTCGGCCAATTCGGGAATCTTCCCCGAAAGCACCAAACGCATCAATCTTCCTTTCCAGCGTTTCCTGCGACGCGCCCGTCCCGGAAAATAATCGCGAAAGCGGCAACATTGGCGGGTTTTAAATGATTGCTTATTGCAATAAGCAATTTTTATACAAATTTGCTTGTTTCTACAGGCAAAAGTACATACATTTGCATATCGAAATAAGCAAAATATCATGGATACATTATTTGAAAGGCATAGCCGACAAATTGCCCACACTTCTTTGGATTTTACGCGCGGATTGATGGATAAAATCAATTGGAACGCTCGGTTGATAGGGATACGGGGTGCAAGAGGTATCGGGAAAACCACTTTATTGCTGCAATACATCAAAAAATATTTACCCGGTGATTTTTCCGCACTTTATGTCAGTTTGGACAATATTTGGTTTACGGAAAATAAATTGGTTGATTTGGCCGATACTTTTGCAAAAAGAGGCGGACAATATCTGTTTTTGGATGAGGTGCATAAATATCCCGATTGGTCTCGGGAAATAAAGAATATTTACGACGATTACCCGCAATTGAAAGTCGTTTTTACAGGCTCTTCGTTATTGGAGATTTTAAATGCCCGCGCCGATCTGAGCCGACGAGCAATTGTATACGAAATGCAGGGGCTTTCTTTTCGCGAATATTTGAATATGACGCAAAAGAAAAACTTGAAGATATATTCTTTGGAGGAAATTCTTGAAAATCATCCGAACATATCCGGTGAAATTTTGTCGGAACTGAAACCATTTCAACATTTCGATACCTATTTGAAGACCGGATATTATCCGTTTTTTCAAGAGATACCGGAATTATATCATACCCGTTTGGAAGAAGTGATCAACATGATCTTGGAAATCGAGTTGCCCCAACTTCGCGGTGTAGACATTTCTTATATCCCTAAAATCAAGCAGTTATTGTTGATCATTGCCGAATCGGCTCCTTTTATTCCGAACGTAACGAAGTTGAGCGAACGAATCGGGATCAATCGGAACACGTTTACATCCTATCTTCGGTTTTTACAGGAAACCAAATTGATTTCGCTGCTGTATCGCGATATTTCGGGAATCACCAAGTTGCAAAAGCCCGACAAACTGTATCTCGACAATACCAACCTGATTTATGCGTTCAGTCCCGACAATGCAAATTTCGGAAATGTCAGGGAAACATTTTTCCTGAATCAGTTCGGATATGCACATCGGATAGAATATCCCGAGCAAGGAGATTTTTTTGTCGACGGAACATATACGTTCGAAATCGGCGGGAAATCCAAAACCGATCGACAAATTTCGGAAAAAGAAAATGCATTTGTCGCATACGATGGCGTAGAATACGGCTATAAAAATAGGATTCCATTATGGATGTTCGGGTTTCTATATTAGGTTTATTGCCCGAACATCCCGGTTCATGTTGTCTTTTACGATAGATAGATTTTGCAAATCATCGCATTTTGTCCATTACGATAGACGGATTTCACAATTTATTGTATTTTGTCTATTACAATAGACAAATTTTTCGAATGTATCTCAATACAAAAAAACGATTCGATCACATTTTTTTCAAAATATTTATCAACAACTTGTTTTTAATAAAAAAAGCCGTACCTTTGCAGACCCAAAATTTAAAGTAATTTGAATTATAGATAAATAGGATTTTTAGGATATACATTATATATAAAGATACATATCTATTTGGATATCGATTTTTTTAATTCATTCAAAACAAATCAAAACCAGTAAAAATGACTGATCCGATAGCAGATTTGTTGACCCGCATTCGTAACGGGATCATGGCTCGGCACAAAGTGGTCGATTGTCCCGCATCGAATATCAAGAAGAATATCGTGAAGATATTATTTGAAAAGGGTTACATTCTCAATTACAAATTCGAAGAGCCGGGAGAAGGCAAACCGCAAGGAAATATCAAAATCGCCTTAAAGTACAATCCCGAAACCAAACAACCCGCCATCAAGGAAATTCAACGCGTGAGCCGTCCCGGTTTGCGTAAGTATGTAAATCACGACAAATTGCCCCGCGTCCTCAACGGACTGGGTGTTGCCGTTATTTCCACCTCGCAGGGTTTGATGACCGACAAGGAGGCGCGCGCGAAGAACATCGGCGGCGAAGTAATTTGTTACGTTTATTAATAAGGAGGAGAAAGCATGTCAAGGATAGGAAAATTACCCATTGCAGTACCCGATAAGGTAACAATTACGATTCAACCCGATAATACCGTCGTGGTAAAAGGCCCGCAGGGAGAGTTGAGTCAAAAAGTAGATGCGGACATCGCCGTAAAACAGGAAGGCAAGCAATTGCTCGTCACCCGCCCGACCGATCAGAAACGCCACCGCTCGATGCACGGTTTGTACCGCGCTTTGTTGGCCAATATGGTGCATGGCGTATCGGAAGGATTCACCATCAAGCAGGAATTGGTGGGTGTAGGTTACCGCGCCGAAGCCAAAGGCCAGATACTCGAAATGAGCCTCGGCTATTCGCACGACATCATGATTTCGTTGCCGAATGAAGTGAAGGTGACCACCGTAACCGAAAAACGCGCCAACCCGATCATCACGCTGCAAAGCGCCGACAAGCAATTGTTGGGACAAGTTGCGGCAAAGATACGCTCGTTGCGTGCTCCGGAACCGTACAAAGGCAAGGGTATCAAGTTTGTCGGTGAAGTATTGAGAAGAAAAGCCGGCAAGTCGGCAAGTGCAAAATAAGAAGACCGTAAGATCGTAAGACAGGTAAGATTGTAAGATATTATAGGACTTCAAAAAAGGAAATAAGAAAATGGCATTAACAAAGATAGAAAGACGTGCCCGGATCAAGAAAAGAATCCGTAAAGTGATTTCGGGAACGGCCGGAAAGCCCCGCATGTCGGTTTTCCGTAGCAACAACCAGATATATGTGCAATTTATCGACGACTTGACCGGAACCACTCTTTTGAGCGCTTCGTCACGTTGCAAAGAAGTTGCAGGACAGAAAGTAAATAAGACCGAACAAGCCAAGCTGGTCGGTAAATTGGCAGCCGAGCGTTCCTTGGCAAAAGGAATCAGCGACGTTGTTTTCGACCGCAACGGTTATTTGTATCACGGAAGAGTTAAATCGTTGGCCGACGCAGCTCGGGAAGGCGGACTTAAATTTTAAGAAAATATATGTCAACAAGTATTCGTAAAGTAAAAACGGCCGATTTAGAGTTGAAAGACCGGTTGGTCAGCATCCAACGTGTTACCAAAGTAACCAAAGGGGGACGCACATTCAGTTTTTCGGCAATCGTTGTCGTGGGTAACGAAAACGGTATCGTCGGTTACGGTTTGGGAAAATCCAACGAAGTAACTTCGGCCATTTCGAAAGGTATTGAGGACGCAAAAAAGAATTTGATCAAGGTTCCCATCTTGAACGGCACCTTGCCGCATGACCAGATTGCACGCTACGGCGGAGCAACCGTATTCATGAAACCCGCTTCGCCCGGTACGGGAGTGAAGGCAGGGGGCGCTATGCGCGCGGTACTCGAAAGCGTGGGAGTGCGCGACGTGTTGGCCAAATCGAAAGGTTCATCGAACCCGCACAACTTGGTGAAAGCAACGTTCGAAGCGTTGACCGAACTGCGTGATGCACGCACCATCGCCAAGCAACGCGGTATCAGTGTCGACAGAGTGTTTAACGGTTAATTTGATTACGACAATGGCAAAAATTCGCATCACGTTGAAAAAAAGCCTTATCGGCGCGGACAAACGTCAAGTGGCAACCGTTAAGGCATTAGGGTTGGGCAAAATAAGCTCGACCGTCGAACACGAAAATACTCCCCAGATATTGGGAATGGTTACGAAAGTGAATCATTTGGTGAGTGTTGAACAAGCGTAGATTATAAACTTACAATAGTATAAGAATCAATGAATTTAAGTAGTCTGAGACCGGCTGCGGGGTCGGTGAAAAATGAAGGAAAACGGCTTGGCCGCGGACAGGGAAGCGGGAAAGGCGGAACTTCTACCAAAGGCCATAAAGGGCAGAAGGCGATCTCCGGTTATTCGAAGAAAATCGGATTCGAAGGAGGTCAAATGCCGTTGCAGCGTCGTCTTCCCAAATTCGGTTTCAAAAATAAATTCCGTAAAGAATACAAAGCAATCAATCTGGATACGTTAGAAGCTTTCGTCGAAAAAACGGGTATTGCAGCTATCGATGCAGATACGTTGGTAAATGCAGGTTTGGCTCCCAAAAACAGTTTGATCAAGATTTTGGGTAACGGAACGCTGACAAAGAAGTTGGACGTTAAAGCACATGCATTTTCTCAATCGGCAAAAGCCGCCATCGAAGCATTGGAAGGTACGGCTGCCGTAATACAATAAAAGAATGAAGGCTTTTATTCAGACCTTAAAGAATATTTGGAAAATCGAGGACCTGCGTACAAGGATCCTGTATACATTGGGAATACTTCTGGTATACAGGCTTTGTTCGTTTGTTACCCTTCCGGGGATCGATCCGCACAATTTGACTGCGTTGAAAACGCAAACGGCGGGCGGTGTCATGGGTTTGCTCGATATGTTTTCGGGAGGAGCTTTCTCTAATGCATCCATCGTTGCGTTGGGGATCATGCCCTACATCTCTGCATCCATCGTGGTGCAATTGTTGGGGATAGCCGTTCCGTTCTTCCAGAAAATGCAAAAAGAAGGAGAAAGCGGTCGTCGCAAAATCAACCAAATTACGCGTTATCTTACCGTAATCATTCTGGTTCTTCAAGCTCCGACCTATCTGGCCAATTTGCACGCACAGTTGCCCGACGCGGCATTTCTTCTGAAAGGAAAGTGGTTCACGGTGTTTTCCACCATCATCCTGATCAGCGGAACGATGTTCATCATGTGGTTGGGCGAACGGATCACCGACAAAGGTATCGGCAACGGTATCTCGTTGATCATCATGGTCGGTATTATAGCCCGTTTGCCGCAGTCGCTGATTCAGGAAGTTGCCTTGCGTCTCGAAAACCAGGGAGGCGGTTTGGTCGCTTTTCTTGTGGAAATCGTTATATGGTTGGCCGTTATCGCGGTGTCCATACTTTTGGTGCAGGGGACGCGGAAAATCCCCGTTCAGTATGCCAAACGTATTGTCGGTAACAAGCAATACGGCGGCGTACGCCAATATATACCGTTGAAAGTCAATGCGGCAGGCGTTATGCCGATCATTTTCGCGCAAGCATTGATGTTCGTTCCCGTTACCATCGCCGGCTTCACCTCTACGAGCGAATCGATGAGCGGCTTTTTGTCCGCATTCACCAACGTTACGGGATTTTGGTATAATTTTACTTTTGCAGTATTGATCGTTGTTTTCACCTATTTCTATACCGCCGTAACCATCAACCCGACGCAAATGGCTGAAGATATGAAGCGTAACGGGGGATTCATTCCGGGGGTAAAGCCGGGTAAGAAAACAGTCGAATATTTGGATTCCATCATGTCGAGAATCACATTGCCCGGTTCGCTCTTTCTGGCTTTTGTGGCTATTCTGCCTGCATTCGCCAAAATATTGGGAATCAGCTATCAATTTGCGCAGTTCTTTGGCGGTACCACCCTGTTGATCATGGTGGGCGTCGTTTTGGATACATTGCAACAAATTGAAAGTCATTTGTTGATGCGGCATTATGACGGATTGATGAAGAGCGGGCGTATCAAAGGCCGCTCGGGGAATTAAGTTCTTTGCAAGTGATAAAAACAGACCACGAAGTAGCATTGCTCAGACAGAATGCGTTGTTGGTATCGAAAACCTTAGCCGAGGTCGGCAAACTGATTCGCCCGGGTGTCACCACCCTCGAATTGGATGAGCGCGCCGAGGAATTTATCCGAGACAACGGCGGGAAGCCGGGGTTCAAAGGATACAACGGTTATCCGAATACCTTGTGCACTTCGGTCAACAGTCAGGTAGTACACGGCATTCCGTCAAAAAATACGGTGTTGCGCGACGGCGATATCGTGTCGATCGACTGCGGGACAATACTGAGTGGTTATTACGGCGACAGCGCCTATACTTTCGAAGTCGGCGAAGTTAGCCCGTCGACTCGGAGGTTGCTCCAAGTTACCAAAGAATGTTTATTCAAAGGTATCGAGGCGGCTGTCACCAAAAACCGGATAGGCGATTTGGCATTTGCCATTCAGCAACATGCCGAAACGAACGGCTATTCGGTAGTACGTGAATTGGTCGGTCACGGTATCGGAACCAAAATGCACGAACGTCCCGAAGTGCCCAATTACGGGCGCAGAGGATCAGGTGTGCGGCTGCAAAAAAACATGGTTCTGTGTATCGAGCCGATGATCAACAAAGGCAAGCGGGATATTACGGAGGATCGCGACGGCTGGACCGTACGCACCAAAGACAATGAACCGTCGGCTCATTTCGAATTAACGGTAGTCGTTGGAGAGCATCAAGCTGATGTGTTATCAACGTTTTCATTTATAGAAGAGTATTTGAATTTAAATAAGTGACCATTCATATATGGCAAAACAACTTTCTATAGAACAGGACGGTACGATTTTGGAAGCATTGTCGAATGCCATGTTTCGTGTTGAGCTGGAAAACGGACATATCGTAACGGCGCACATTTCCGGAAAAATGAGGATGAATTATATCAAAATCCTCCCCGGCGATAAGGTAAAGCTCGAAATGTCGCCTTACGATCTAACCAAAGGTCGGATCAAATTCAGGTACAAATAATTCAATGGTTATACAATGGTTATACGGTTGTTATACGTTAGTTATCAATAGTTATACGATTGTAAAGTAAAGTTTCAGAAAAACAGGTTATAAAATACGACAATGAAGGTAAGAGCATCTATTAAAAAAAGAAGCGAAGATTGTAAAATCGTGAGACGCAAAGGCCGTCTTTATGTGATCAATAAAAAGAATCCGAAGTTCAAACAACGTCAGGGATAATTTAATCAAAAAACATTTTGTTGTAATATGGCAAGAATTGTTGGTGTCGATTTACCAAGAAATAAACGCGGAGAAATAGGTTTGACCTACATATACGGTATCGGACGCAGCTCTGCACGGAAAATTTTGAGTACTGCCGGTATCGATTTCGATAAAAAAGTACAGGATTGGGATGATGACGATTTGGGAAAAATCCGCAGCATCCTCAATGAAGAGTTCAAGGTCGAAGGTGAACTGCGTTCGATGGTACAGATGAATATCAAGCGTTTGATGGACATCGGCTGTTATCGCGGCGTGCGTCACCGTATCGGGTTGCCTGTTCGCGGACAAAGCACCAAGAACAATGCGCGTACACGTAAAGGCAAAAAGAAAACTGTCGCAAACAAGAAGAAAGCTACCAAATAATCAAGTATAGATAAATAGCGTTATGGCAAAAAAGTCAGGAGCAACCAAGAAAAAAGTTGTTAAAGTAGAACCCTTGGGACAAGCGCACATCAGCGCTTCGTTCAACAACATCATCGTTACGTTGACCAACAACACGGGACAGGTAATCTCGTGGTCGTCGGCAGGTAAGATGGGATTCAAAGGTTCGAAGAAGAATACGCCTTATGCAGCGCAAACCGCTGCCGGTGATTGTGCGAAAGTAGCTTACGATATGGGTTTACGCAAAGTGAAAGTTTATGTTAAAGGACCCGGAGCAGGACGCGAATCGGCGATTCGTACCATTCACGGCGCAGGTATCGAAGTTACCGAGATCATGGACGTAACTCCGTTGCCGCACAACGGTTGCCGTCCCGCAAAGCGCAGAAGAGTATAATCATTTTCGATTTTCGATTGATAATTTGTGATTTCATTTGTTATCAATCTAAAATAAAATGCTGATTAAAAAGGATAATCAAAAATAAAAAATCAAAAATGGCAAGATATACCGGCCCAAAAACAAAAATAGCAAGGAAATTCGGCGAACCGATCTTCGGCTCCGATAAATCATACGAACGCAAACCTTACCCTCCGGGGCAACACGGCTCCACCAAAGGCCGCAAAAAAACTTCGGAATACGGCGTGCAGTTGAAAGAAAAGCAAAAAGCGAAATATACCTACGGCGTTTTGGAACGTCAGTTCTCGAACCTGTTCGACAAAGCGCACCGCAGCCACGGAGTTACCGGGGTGGTGCTGTTGCAGCTGCTCGAATCGCGTTTGGACAACGTGGTATTCCGCATGGGTATTGCGCCCTCGCGTGCGGCAGCCCGTCAGTTGGTGACCCATTGCCACATCGTGGTCAACGGCGAAGTGGTCAACGTGCCTTCGTACCAAGTGAAAGGCGGCCAAATGGTAGGCGTTCGCGAACGCTCCAAAGCATTGGAAGTAATCACCAATTCCGTTTCGCGCCAAAGCCGTTATTCGTGGTTGGAATGGGACGCCGCAACCATGACAGGTAAGTTCCTCAACGTTCCCGAGAGAGCCGATATTCCCGAGAACATCAAGGAACAGCTGATTGTAGAATTGTATTCAAAATAATTAAAATAAATATGGCAATATTAGCTTTTCAAAGACCCGATAAGGTGCTGATGCTCGAAGCCAACGATAAGTACGGCAAATTCGAGTTCCGCCCGCTTGAACCCGGTTACGGAATCACGGTAGGTAATGCCTTACGGAGGATTTTGTTGTCTTCGTTAGAAGGGTATGCCATTACTTCGATCAAAATCGAAGGTGTACAACACGAATTTTCCACCATCACCGGAGTGGTGGAGGATGTAACCGAAATGGTTTTGAACATCAAACAAATCCGTCTGAAACAAATGGGTGAAGGCGTTTCCGCCGAAACGGTCAATGTTACCGTCAGCGGGCACGACACCTTCAAGGCAGGCGATTTGGACAAATTTCTGGTCGGTTTCAAGGTTTTGAATCCCGACTTGGTGATTTGTCACATGGCTTCGAATGTGAAGCTCCAGATCAAGTTCGAAATCGAAAGGGGCAGGGGATACGTCCCGGCCGAAGAAAACCGTCCCGAAAACGCCGAAATAGGGCTGATAGCCATCGATTCGATATTCACGCCGATCAAGAACGTCAAATACACGGTCGAAAATTATCGTGTAGAGCAAAAGACGGACTACGAAAAGCTGATCATCGAATTGGATACCGACGGTTCCATCCATCCGAAAGAAGCGCTCAAGGAAGCCGCTAAAATATTGATTCACCATTTCATGCTCTTTTCCGACGAAAAGATCACCATCGAAACCGAAGAAAAGCAAGTGACCGACGAATTCGACGAAGAGATTCTTCACATGCGTCAATTGCTCAAAACCCGTTTGATGGATATGGACTTGTCGGTACGTGCCCTGAACTGCTTGAAAGCAGCCGAAGTGGAAACGTTGGGCGACTTGGTCAAATTCAGCAAGAACGATTTGTTGAAGTTCCGCAATTTCGGTAAGAAATCGCTCACGGAATTAGACGAATTGCTGGAAAGCATGAGTTTGAACTTCGGAATGGATATAGCAAAATATAAATTAGATAAAGATTAAGCACCAAAATGAGACACGCAAGAAAGATCAACCACCTCGGGCGAACCAATACACACCGCAAGGCGATGTTGTCGAACATGGCTTCGTCGTTGATATTGCATAAACGCATTTCCACCACCCTCGCCAAAGCCAAAGCGCTCAGAGTATACGTGGAGCCTTTGATCACCCGTTCGAAAGACGACACCACGCATTCGCGCCGTACGGTGTTCAGCTATTTGCAGGACAAGCACGCCGTATCGGAACTGTTCCGCGAAGTGTCGCCCAAGATCATGGAACGCCCCGGCGGGTACACCCGTATCCTGAAAACCGGCATCCGCAAAGGCGATGCAGCCGAAATGTGCATCATCGAGTTGGTCGATTATAACGAAAACATGTTGACCGGCAAAGACGCCAAGAAAGCGACAACGCGCAGAAGTCGTCGCGGCGGCGCCAAGAAACCCGC
>JAVBRP010000193.1:0-6328 GCA_031547815.1 Bacteroidales bacterium
ATCAGATTCAAATAAAACCTTCCCGGCAATCCCGCATACATTTTCAATATCAAGCCCGCCCCGCGTTAAAATCCAAAAAACTTTGGTATTCGATAAAATATAATCTACTTTTGTCGTTCGTATTTTGTAACATCTTTACATTGTTATACGTATATATAAAATTAAAAGTCGTTTCGTGCGATTTCTCGAAAGTATGACCCGTAAAAATGTATCATGGCAAGCGAATGCCCGAAAATAATATCGATGAGAATCATTAAAACAGCAGTAATTCTTGCGGCGGTTATTGCCGGATACCTGTTGCCGATGTCTGCTGCCGAAAAAGCCGAGACGCGGGATATGAATGCGATGGCGCAAGCGAACGAAGATGCCATTGTTGCACCCAATGTTTTCACGCCCAACGGCGACGGGAAAAATGATGTTTTCGAAGTAACTTCAAGCGAAGGCAATACCGTGTCGTTGAAAATATTTACCCGTGCAGGGGTTTTGGTATTCAGCATCGAGGCCAAACGCTGCCGGTGGGACGGTCGTTCGTTGAGCGGGCAGGAAATGACCAACGGCGTGTACTACTATACGGCCGAAGTTCGGGGCGCATCCCCGAAGGTTAATAAATGCGGATTTGTACATTTGTTCAGATAAAATTTAATGCATCATCGGAAATACACAGAATATCTTCGCGAGGAGCTTGATTTTTTGAAATTATTGGTCGACCGTTTTCATAAGCATGAGAAGGTGACGGGGTTGGAATTGGATATTGCCTTGCTGAAAGCGCAGGATATCTACGAGCAACTGTTGAAGTTGAAATTGATGCCCGCCGCCGAGGCCGAAAATAAAGCCGAAGCGCCTCAAAGCGCGAAGCCGGAGGAGCCTGCGGTTGAAGAGGAAAAACCGATTGCGCGCGAAAAAACGACCCGCGCCGCACCGGAGAAAAAGCCGGAACGGCCGATAGTTGTTGAGCCGACGGATATTCCCCGAAAGGAAGCACCCGTTTCCGAGCCGACGGAGCCGGAGAAAAAGCCGGCAACCGCTCCGAAAGAACAGCCCGAAATGAAGGAAGAACCGACTCCGACACGGGAAGCGAAAAAAGAACCGGAAGTAAAGGCAAAGCAGGAATCTTCGAAACCGGGAAAAGAAATCCTGGCGGAAAAAATTCGCCCGGCCGATTATCATCCCATCAACGAAACCCTTGCGCAGCAAAAGAAAACGACGGTCGATGTCGCCGGAAAATGGCAAAGCGCGCCGCTCGAAAATATCGCTTCGGGTATCGGACTGAATGATCGCTTTTTGTATATCCGCGAGTTGTTTCAAGGCGACGGGGCATTGTACGGCGAAACCATAAAACAATTGGACGCCGCCGAGTCGTTGGATAATGCGCTGGACTTTATCGACAACCATTTCGGTTGGAACAAAGATGATGAAACGGTACAAAAATTCATCGGTTTGGTGTACCGGAGACACAGAGTTTAGGTAAAAGGTAAGAAGTAAGAGGTAAAAGGTTTAAAGTTTAAAGTCGGGCAAAGCCACGTAACCTTAAACCCGAAACCCGAACGGCGCAGCCCTCAACGAAGTTAAACTCGAAATCCGTATATGAGTAAATTATTTATTGTCCCCACTCCCGTGGGAAACTTGGGCGACATGACCTATCGCGCCGTAGAGGTTTTGAAGCAAGTCGATTGCATTTTGGCCGAGGATACGCGCACAAGCGGAAACCTGTTGCGGCATTTCGAAATCGGCAAACCGATGATATCGCATCACAAGTTTAATGAACACAAATCATTGCGTTCGGTTATCGATCGGTTGAAAGCGGGGCAAACAATGGCTTTGATTTCCGATGCGGGCACTCCGTCGATTTCCGATCCGGGTTTTCTGATCGTCCGCGAATGCATTGCCAACGACATCGAGGTGGAGTGTCTTCCGGGCGCAACGGCGCTGATTCCGGCGCTTGTCGTTTCGGGTTTCCCAACCGATCGCTTTTGTTTCGAAGGCTTTCTCCCGCTCAAAAAAGGCCGGCAAAAGCGGCTGAGCATGTTGGCCGACGAATCGCGAACCGTCGTGCTGTACGAATCGCCTCACAAACTGCTGAAAACATTGCAGGAAATAAAAACGCACTTCGGCGAAAGCCGTCGGGTTTCGGTGTCGCGGGAATTGAGCAAGCTGCACGAAGAAACGGTGCGGGGAACCGCGAACGAACAGATCGAAGAATGGACGAAACGGCCCGCCGTCAAAGGCGAGATCGTGATCGTTATCGAGGGGAAGGAGTGAGTTTCCCGAAAGTTTTGATTCCTTTTACGAAATATCGATATACCGCGCTTCGGCGATATACGCAGGAAGGGTACGAAAGAACCGATTTAGAAGCGTCGGACGATCGATAGTTGCGGCGCAATTTCCGGTAATCGACGTGCGCTTTCCAAACCGATTTCAATACCGACCCGTCGCCTTGCAACAGCGAATGCACGGCAGAAACGGCATCGAGGATCATGCGGATCGTTAAAATCTTTCGGCGACGGCTTCGCGGCAGATTTTTATACATCATCAGCAGGTTGTTGCGATAGTTGAGGTAGGTTTTGAACGACGACTTTTGCGGTAAAGTGCCGCCTCCCACGTGGTAAACTTCCGACGCGGGCGTGTAGCGAATCGTATATCCCGCATTCTTCAACCGCCAGCAAAGATCGATTTCCTCCATGTGCGCGAAAAAAGCGCCGTCGAATCCTCCCGCTTCGTGAAAAAGTTTTGCCTTGACGAGACAACAGGCCCCCGACGCCCAAAATATTTCCGACTCCGCATCGTATTGTCCCGTATCTTTTTCCACCGTGTCGAACAACCGTCCGCGACAGAACACGTAACCGTATTTATCCATGAATCCGCCCGCAGCTCCGGCATATTCGAAAGCGTCGCGGTCGGCCGCCGATTTGATTTTGGGCATACAGATTGCCGTGTCCGGATAGCGTTGCATAACGTCGAGCAGCGGTTGCAGCCAACCTTCCGTTACTTCCGCATCCGAATTGAGCAGAAGATAATAATCGGCTTCTATTTGGCGCAGCGCTTGGTTATAGCCTTCGGCAAACCCGTAATTTTTATCCAAACGGATGATATGCACATCGGGATGTCGGTCTTGTAAATACTGCACGGAATCGTCGGTCGAAGCATTATCGGCAACCGCCACCGACACGCCGGGAAGCCGTGAATACGTTTCCACACCCGACAAATATTTTTCCAGAAAATGCTTGCCGTTCCAATTCAGAATGACCACGCAAAGCCTCTCCCCCCGACCCCCTCTCCCACATGGAGAGGGGGAGGCGGGAGCTTCAATTGCGGTATCGAAATCTGTAGAAACGTTCGATTTCATTTTTTACTTGTTGTTCTTTTAATTCCGGATGTCATTCCTTTCAAAGCGTTCAATGCACGCGTTACAAAACGCGCGCAAGCATTAAAAGATTATATATTGCGCAGTTATCACCGTACGAAAGTGGGCGTACCTCCCCCTCTCCATGTGGGAGAGGGGGTCGGGGGGAGAGGCTATTTCCCCAAAAAATGCCTTGCATAGTTCACATTCAATATATCCAAGCGTTTGCTGTGCTCTCTCAGCCGGGCAAGAAATCCGTCGTACGATTTCGACTCCTCCGTGCTCCAGTTGACTTCGCCGAGCGCGCAGGCACGCGGATAAGCCATGTATTCCGCTTGACGCATGTTCGGGATATATTCGGTCCACAAGTTGCCCTGACAGCCCAAAATATGCTTGGTTTGCTCTTTCGACAATTCTTTCGGAACGGGGTTGTACATGTATACCATGCTCATCGGGATATAACCGGGCGCCGCCAACGGCTCGTCCTTGCGAATGCGCCATTGGTAATAATCGAAATAACAGTAGCGATGCGGCGTCATTATGGCGTCGTGACCCTTTTGCGCCGCGGCGATACCGCCTTGTTCGCCTCGCCACGACATGATGGTGGCGCCGGGAATTTCGCCGCCGTCTATAACTTCGTCCCAACCGATGATCTGCCTTCCGAAATAAGCGACATAATCGGCGATTCGACGGATAAACCACGTTTGCAACTGTTCGTCGGTTTGCAGTCCGTTCTGCATCTTCAGTATCTGGCAGTATTCCGAATTCTGCCATTGATCTTTTTTGCATTCGTCGCCGCCCACATGGATATACTTGCTCGGAAAGACGCTCATCACCTCGTACAGCACACGTTCGAGAAAACGGAATGTTTCTTCTTTCGGACAAAACAGGTTCGGAAAAACACCCCAGTCGCGGGCTACTTCAAAAGTATTGGAAGTACACGAAAGTTCCGGAAACGCGGCCAACGCGGCGGTGGCATGTCCCGGCATTTCTATTTCGGGAATGATCGTGATGTAGCGGTCGGCGGCATATTTCACCAGCTCCCTGAGTTCCGACTGCTTGTAATATCCGCCGTAGCGAACGCCGTCGTAGCGGCGCGGCTCGTCGTTCAAAGGCCCGATAAGTGTTTCGCGTCGCCATGCGCCGGTGTACTGCAATTGCGGATAAGCGTTTATTTCGATGCGCCAGCCTTGATCGTCGGTCAGGTGCAGATGCAGCCGATTGTATTTGTACATCGCCATCAAGTCGATATAATGCTTCAAATCGTCGATCGGGAAGAAATGACGCACCACATCCAGCATCAATCCGCGATAAGAGAAACGCGGCTCGTCGGTGATCTCCACAGCGGGAATTTTCCATGCGCGACCGGCTACGATGGTTTTGCTTTCGATTTCGGGCGGAAGCAATTGGCGCAAGGTTTGGAATGCGTAAAAAATACCGGCAGGCGTTTGGGCGCGAACGGTAATGCTTTGCGGCGCGATGTTCAGATAATATCCTTCCGGATGCTTGATTTTCGGATCGAGTTCCACCGTAACGGGAGCCGTTGACGAGGATGCGTAACCGATCTTCAATCCCGAACTCCGGTTGATGATTTCGAGAAAGGCATCGCAGGTTCTTTTGACCCCGGCCGAATCGGTTTTCAGAATAAGTTTGACGGCGCCGGTCAGCGTAAATGCGCCCTCACCTTGTTTCACTTCGGCCGGCAACGGAATCAACGGCAACGTTTGCGCCGATATTCCGGCAGCGCCGAAACAACAAATGATCATAAAAGAAATGATATATCGCATGTTGATGTCTTATACAAAAATCTTTCCGGATTTTTATTCGATAAGTTTTCGGGAACAAAGTTAATTCTACTTTTAGACTTTAAAAAATCGGCTCTACTAAAATTATTATACTTCGCGCGGTCAAGTTTTGTGATATTCCTCTTTGCGTCTTAGCGCCTTTGCGAGAGGTAATATCACGCAAAGACGCCAAGGCGCGAAGCACAAAATAACTCCGCGTGAAGTATAATGGCAAAATATACGAAATTTTTGGCTTAAACGACTAATAAAAAGATAGATATATGATGCTTTGCGGGATTATTGACATCTTTCTTATTATCAGAATTTTAAAAGAAACTCCCATTAAAATTTTAGTATAGCCAATTTTACGAAAGCCATTAGCGAAAATTGGCTTCGCCGAGCTAAAAGTTCGTGTAATTCGTGGGCAAAGTTTTTGATGCGGTTGCCCCGATAAAATGGCGCTTCCGGAGAGTTATCAATTACTCCATCGGGTCGGCATATTACTGCTACCGCCGCCGTCCCTCATGCCCGGAGGCGGGCCGCCGCCTTCGAACCGGCGCGGCATACCGTCGCGCGGCCTGTCGGAAGTGCCGCTATTCGAACCGCCGAACGAGTTGAATCGATACATGAAACTGATCATTCCGAATCGCCCCAAAGTATTCGAACGCACATCTTCCACATAGTTGTCGGTAGTGGTGCGCACGTCGCTCCGGTTCTCTTTCAGGATGTCGTAAACACTCAACTTGATGGTGCCGCGCTTGTTTTTGAAAATCTGCTTCGACAGGTCGGCATTCCAAAGCGTCATGTCGCGGTTGTAATTATCGCCGTAACCCTTGTAGAAATAATAATTGACGTTGCTCGAAAGAATAATGCTCCACGGCAGATTGATGAATACATCGCCGGCCACGCGGTGATTGAAATAATCGGTAGTGGCCTTGTCCTGCAACGAATAATTGGCGCGATTGGAGCTCAGACGATACGAGCCGCTCGTTTCCAGCCAATCGTTGCGATAAGTCAACCGGAAGGTCTCGTTAAGGCCCGTGTTCTTGGTCTTATTTTCCAGACCGTTCGAATAATTGACGCTATTGCCGTAATTTGCCGATAAGGTATTATTCAACGAAAATTTGGTTTTCGGGATCGGCAGGTTCATCATCACAAAAGCATTTATCGTATATACGCCGTTCACGTTCACCGGCTTCACGAT
>JAVBRP010000298.1:0-4407 GCA_031547815.1 Bacteroidales bacterium
CCCAACGGTGCGGGAAAAACGACGCTGTTCCGCTTGATCATGGGTATGGAAAAGCCCGACAACGGCAGTTTTGAAGTAGGCGAAACGGTGAAAACCGCATACGTAGACCAAAGTCATAAAGATATTGATCCCGAAAAAACGGTTTATCAAGTGATTTCGCAAGGCAACGAGTTGATCGCGCTTGGCGGAAAACAAGTGAATACGCGCGCTTATGTGTCTCGCTTCAATTTCAGCGGAGCCGATCAGGAAAAGAAATGCGGGACGCTTTCGGGCGGGGAACGCAATCGCCTGCATTTGGCGCTTGCGCTGAAAGAAGAAGGAAACGTACTGCTTCTCGACGAGCCGACAAACGATATTGACGTCAACACCCTACGTGCGTTGGAGGAAGGGCTTGAAGATTTTGCGGGCTGCGCGGTGGTGATCTCCCACGACCGTTGGTTCCTCGACCGCATCGCCACGCATATCCTTGCTTTCGAAGGCGATTCGAATGTGTATTTCTTTGAAGGTTCTTATTCGGAATATGAAGAAAATCGCAAGAAACGCCTCGGCGACGAAGGCCCGAAAAGAATCAGATACCGGAAATTGATGGTGTAATCTTACGAAAAATAGAACGTAAAATAGAACGCGGATGACGCGGATCGGACGGATTTTCACGGATTTTTTCCGCGATGAACCGTTAAATCCGCGTTCCGTTAATTATGCTGCACATATCCGGTCACATCATGAAGAAGTTATCCCTTATTCTTTTTTGTTGCCTGTTATGCATCCTGCCGGACGCCACTTATGCACAGAGCGGAACCGCTGGCAACCTCTCGTGGAGTGTTTCGGGCGACACATTAAAGATCAGCGGAACGGGAGCAATGCCAAATTACGTCGAGAACAGTACACCATGGTATAACTATCGTTCTACCACACGAGTGCTCATCGAAGATGGTATTAGCAACATTGGTGATTGTGCTTTTTATGGATTTAGAAATTTAGTTTCTATTACTATCCCCAATTCGGTAACCCAAATAGGGGGTTGGGCATTTTTCGATTGTTCTAATCTAATTTCTGTTACTATCCCCAATTCGATAACCGACATCGGGTTGGCTGCTTTTTATGGTTGTCACGGTTTAACCTCCGTTACCATTCCCAATTCGGTAACTGCTATCGGAGAATCAGCTTTTTCAGATTGCACCGGTTTGACATCTGTTGCTATTCCCAACTCTGTAACCAAAATAGGAGATCGGGCTTTTTATAAATGTACCAATTTAATCTCTGTCACTATCCCAAATTCAATAACCGACATCGGGATGGGAGCTTTTAGTGGTTGTGGTTTAACATCCATTACAATTCCCAATTCGGTAACCACTATCAATCCATCAACTTTTTCTAATTGCTGTAGTTTGACTTCTATAACTATTCCCAATTCGGTAACTCGCATTGGAAGTTGTACTTTCTTAAATTGCAGTAGTTTGACATCCGTTACCATTCCCGATTCGATAAAAATTATCACCTATGGAACATTTGGCCATTGCAAAAGCTTAACTTCCGTAACTATCCCCAATTCGGTAATCACCATTGATCAGGGTGCTTTTTACAATTGCCACCGTTTGACATCCGTCACAATTCCAAACTCGGTATCCTCAATCGGTGGTGAAGCTTTTTACAATTGCACCGGTTTGATTACCATTTCTATTCCCAAATCTGTAACCGTCATTGGCTATAGTGCTTTTCAGGGTTGCACCGGTTTGACTTCCATAAGTATTCCTTTTACAGAATCTCCTATTAGAATTGGAGGGTTTGCTTTTTCCGATTGTATCGGTCTGACTGAAATTACCTCTCGTGCAACCATTCCGCCGAAGATTAACGCCGACGTGTTTGAGGGTGTAAACAAAACGGCTTGTAAGTTGTGCGTAATTTCTTATTCGGTGGCAGGCTACCAAAACGCCGAAGTATGGAAAGAGTTTGCGAACATTAAGGCAATCGGTAATGATTAACGATGAGAGGAGCGAAACCTGCCGGGTTTTCAAAAACCCGGCAGGAATGTAATAAAAGTCGTGGCAAGTTCGTTCGACATTCCGGACACACTTGCCATGATTGCGGCAAGAATGCCCGAGTTCCGGTTTACACTTGCCATAGCTGCGGCAAATATTTCCGGTATTCCGAAAGCACTTGCGACAATTTTTTCATTCCGGATTAAAAAAATCCGCACAAATCCGCCAAATCCGCGTCATCAGCGTTCCATCACACGCTACCGCGATCGTATTTCGCGCCGCATGAAAGAATAATACGACAGCCCGAAGCAGGTAACCGTAGCCGCGATGAGCGCCGTAAGCTGCGACCATACGATCAATACGCTTTGGCCGAGCGGCAACGGACTCGGAATGGCGCCCTGCACCTGTTCCATCGTCAACGGGCCGAGGCTGCGAACGGACGGCATCAGCAAGGTGGTGGATGCGTCGTTGAAAAGTTGCGCGGGAGCGATGCGCATCAAGTTCAGGATGAAGTTTTGAAAGCCGAGCATTTGACGCATGGACGCCGTTTCGGGCGGCATGATGGCTTTGGCGATCAGATTAACGATCATGTTATAGAATACGCTGAAAAACAGCCACACGGCAATGCATGCTAATGCGGAAGTGGCCGGTTGACGGAATTGTATCGAAAAGAAAATCGACAAATTCAGCCAAAAAGCGACATAACAGATACTCAGTAAAATGAAAAGAACGATGCGCATAAATTCTTCGGCGGTGGGCGGAATACCGACCGTGATCAGTCCCAAACCGACCACGAGAAAACCGAGTGCGAAAAACATGATGCCGATGACCGCCAATGCCGCAAGAAACTTGGCATTGATCAGATAATCGCGATGAACGGGTTGCGCCAACACGCGGCTGAGCGTACCCTTGTTCTGTTCGGTATTGATGGCGTCGAATCCGAGACTGATGCCGAGCAACGGCCCGAGAAAGCTGATGAAAACAAGGAACGACGGCAATGTTCCGTCGGATGCCGTGAACAATTTCAGGAAGAAGAACGAGCCTTCGGGATCGCCCGGTTTCACGGCGGCGCCGATATTCGTCAATGCCGTGTAGAGCGAACCGAGACAGGTCAATATGATGATGGCGACAAGGATGATGAAACGCCAACTGCGTACGTGGTCGGATATTTCCTTGGCGACAATCACCCTGAACGGATGCATCACGCCGACCTCTCCCCTGCCCGATTGCCAAAATCCGGCTTGTTTCGTTTGTCGATTCATGGTTTACCTCCTTCGAAATAACGGTTATAAATATCGTCGAGGCCGTATTCTTTCTTATGCAGATAAGTCAATCCGGCGCCCGATTCTACAATCGCTTTGGCGATTTCGGACGTCACGTCGCGCGAACAACCGATTCGGAGCATTCCGTCCTCCGACCGCACCGTATTCACGCCTTCGATCTTCCCGATAAGGTCATGCAAATTCTTGTTGTCGGTTGCCGTTTCGGCTTCGATCACCATCGGTTCGTTGCCGAACAATTGTTGCGACAGCGACCGAATATCGCCCTCGGCAATCAGTTTGCCTTTCACGAACAATCCCACGCGATCGCACACTTGCTGCACCTGATGCAGATGATGAGACGAGAACAACACGGTAATCCCTTCTTCGCGGCTCAATTGCAAAATCAAATCCATGAATTCGCGCACGCCCGCGGGGTCGATACCCAAGGTCGGTTCGTCGAGAATGACCACTTCGGGACTTTTGATCAGCACGTCGGCAAGTCCGAGGCGTTGACGCATCCCGCGGGAATATTTCCCCGTTTTTTTGGACAGTTCGTCCGCCAGCCCCACACGTTCGAGCAAGCGTAACGCTTTTTCTTTCGCTTCGACGATCGGTATGCCGTTCAATTGCGCGGTGTAGACCAGATTCTCAGGCCCCGTGCGGTTATCGTAAAAACCGACATCTTCGGGCAGATAACCGACTTTCCTCTTGACTTCCACCGGGCGACTCGTGGAATTGATGCCGCAAACCTCAACCCGCCCTTCGGTGGGATCGGTCAACCCCAACATCATCAGGATCGTGGTGGATTTGCCGGCGCCGTTCGGCCCCAACAACCCGAATATCTCTCCTTTGCGTATGGACAGGTTGAGATTATCCACTGCCGTGAACGTTCCGTACCGTTTGGTCAGGCCGTTCAGTTCGATAACATTCGGTTCCACGGGTTACCTCCTTCCGTATTTCCGAAACAAGTAGTACACACCGCCCAGCACTGCCGCGATCACCAATATTCCGAGCCAGCCCCAGATCATGGATGTTCTGACGGATATTCTGAAATCGGCTTGCGACGATGTTTCGGGAGTTCGCGCCGTCATTTTCACGACGTAATCGCCCGGGATGGCTTTGCGCGAAGCCTTAACGGTTGCCGTTACTTGTGTGCTCGCGCCCGT
>JAVBRP010000146.1:0-3354 GCA_031547815.1 Bacteroidales bacterium
TCGTCAACATCGTTTTATGCGCCGCCGGCATGGTGTTGCTGTTTTTTGTCGTATACGGATCGATCACATTGGCCTGCCGCCGATTGAAGATAAACCGCGAAGACACGATTACGGCGCAGTTTTGCGGTTCGAAGAAATCGCTGGTGCACGGAACCGCCATGTCGAAAGTGATTTTTGCGGGATACGGCGCAACGGGAGTGATTCTCCTCCCGATTATGCTCTACCACGCCTTGCAATTGATGGTTGTTTCGGCAATAGCCCGCAAAAAGGCAAGGAAATTGCATCAATGACGCGGGAAAACGCAAAAACAACTTGCAGTTAGGGCTTTAAATGTCGGGCTTCCGTGTGGTTGTTCCCGATATGGCGTATCAAATAAAATGTATCTACGCTTTCCCCGTATTTTGTAAAAAAAGCATACCATGTCGTATGTCTGTTTCTTATGAAAGAAACGTAATACATGCCTTTCCCGTATTTGTTGTAATGAGTTGGCGCCAGCCTATGCCGTTTTTGGGGCAGGTTTTGAAAAATATCGACAGCAAGTTCTTTTATACTTTACGCGGCCATGTTTTGTGAATTACCTCTCCCCCAACCCCTCTCCACAAGGAGAGGGGAGTCGCGCTTTGCACCCGAATCGGAGACTGTGCAAGGGCACCCTCTCCTGTGGAGAGGGCGGGGGGAGAGGTGATGGAGAGTGGTTATAAAAAAGATCACAAATTTATACCGCGAGAAGTATACATACGTCTTTGCCGAGTCCTCAAAACCGAAATATCCCTTTTCGTGAAGTATGGTAATGAGATCATTCAATTACTGCTTTACTTCCGGTATTGCACGTATGCTCATTTTTTTGCGAACAATTGGTGTATGTGCGCGTATGCGCTTTCCAGAAGATGGTACAAAATATTATCATCCTCACACGGCACTACCTGCTCAGTTCCTCCAGCATCTTTTTTCCGCTCCGCAACATTTCGCTGCAAGGCGTCGACGGCATGCCCGGAATGTTGAATTTTGCGATTTCCGTGTTCAGCCGCTCCAATTTGGCCGGCGCATCGCTGTAGGAAGATAGCAGAAGCTTGCCGCGCAGAATCCTGATCTTTTCGGCATCCTGAATGCCTTCGCGCAAGCGTTCGAAACGAATGGAACTGCGGCATCCGGGATAGATGCTGTATGTGTCGCCGGCGGGCCATGTCCGGAAACGCGAATCGATCAAGGGGTTTTCCGTCCACGAATTGTAAGCCCAACGCAGAAACCCGTCCAAGCCTGCGGCAACGGCGTACCACGCGATGTAAGCACCCTCGGCGGGATCGGAGAATGTGAATATGTTGGGGAACTTATGTTCGCAACACACATAATACGTGCTGATCAATCCGTTCTGCTTGCGGTAAGCAAGATCGGCCGCGTCGAAGGCATCGCCGAACGCAATGCATATATCCCGCAGAAAAGGATACTGCTTGTAGCTCTTGTGGCTGTCGGCCAACGCCACGCCCAACTCGGGAGCGACCTTCCGGAACAGTTCCAGCATTGCTTTCATATCTTCGGGCGAACGCTCGTCCATGGCAATATTGGCGATTTTCAGCCAATCCTTTTCTTCGAGATGCTTACGGAAATCTTTCAGGAACGGCGTCCACAAAGCCGCAAACTCTTTCGATCCCGGCTTGGCGCTCACGTCGATGTATTTTTCCGCTGCGGCGTCGTAATAATGCAATTCGTTGTTCCACGGGATCATCGAATAACAATTGATCTCTTTCGTCACCCCGAGCCGCATCATCAGCTCCACCCAACGGTCGAGGATCGAATAATCGTACGTCCAACTTCCGTCGGCCTGCTTCGTCCATTTGATCATATCTTCATAACGATCGAAACACTGGTTGTGCCACGGGTCTTTGTTGAGCGTAACGGTAATCACTTTTTGTCCCGCATCGGCCAACATCTTCATCGGGCCTTCCAGAAGCTTCCAATGTTCTTCCGACCACGGTTTTACCCCATTGACGCGCGCCACCGCCGACGGATGCTGCCACATGTCTAAGTGAAATTGCCAATCTTTCGGCGCGGGAAGCGTTTGCGGCAACACTTCGAGCGTAATATTCAATTTTTGCGATTTTTGCTTTTGCGCATATACATGCAACACGCCGCTGTAAACGCCCGGTTCGGCATCGGCGGGAATGTCGAAAGTCAACCACACGGGGCGTGCGGTTTTGGCTTCCAGATCGAAACAACGAATCGAATCCAACATGTCGGCCGCCAGCGAAACAGGAAAATCCTCCGGCTTACGATGCCCGCATCCCGGCTCGAAAATATCGGTAAGCACGTAACGCACAAAACGGGCTTGAGCAATGGCGGGCTTCAATGTGTTTTTGCCCGACACGAAAGGCGAAAATTCGCACTCCACACCGGCAATGTCGGCCGACGACCACAAAACGGCTTGCGCCGAAACTCTTTCGCCGCGCCAACCGCTGCCGCTCCACGCATCGACCGGAGATGCCGCCGGAACGGACGATTTGCGATAACGCACATCGATGCTTCCGAACGAAACATTCAGTCGATCGGACACTTTGCTCCAATCGGCATCGGTGTCGGGAGCCGGATCTTCGGCTTCTGCAAAAGTGTCGCAATTTTTCGGGGGACGCGACTCGCCGCATGATGCCATCAATATCATGATAAGTATCGGAAGATGAAATCGATTCATGGAATGTTTTATTTAAATTGACAATCAAATGAGTAGACAAAAATATTATTTTTCTTGCAAATTTTTCCAAAAATCATTTGGTTTATAAAATAAACTAATTTATCTTTGCATCGTCTTAATTAAAAATCATCATTTAAAATTAAGTGAAGATGGAATCGAATTTAAATCACGAACAAAGCCTGACGCTCATCAACGAGATGATTGCCCGGGCGCAGAACAACGTTCAAAAAGAACGGACAATTTCTATAATTTACTCGGGTTATGTGATGACACTTACAGCTTTGGCTAATTTTGTCCTTATCCACACATTGAGTAACCCAAATTATTCATTTTTGGTTTGGCTAACCATGATCCCTTATGCCATCATATCATTGATCATCGACCGCCACGTCGATCGTACGGCTTTGGTAAAAACACATATCGACAAAATCGGCGATATGGTTTGGAAAGGATTTGGGATCGGCGTTGCAGTATTTCTGATCGTTATTTATATCGTTGCATTCAAACTCGGATCACACCGGATTTTGTTACTGATCACGCCCGTGATCCTGACCATGACAGGTACGGCACAGTTCGCCTCAGCCGCCATTTACCGTTACAAGCCTTGGTATTGGGTTGCGGCGCTTTGTTGGGCGGGCGCCATCGCTTGCGCATTTTCGCGGCAGGACGTC
>JAVBRP010000177.1:0-7114 GCA_031547815.1 Bacteroidales bacterium
CGCGAAATGCGTCCGCAGGGCTACCGCGTGCGGGTTGCCGTCCTCTATCTTCAGGTTGATGTTCGACATGGCGCTGTAAAAGGTGCTTGCTCCGGCATCGGCAACCTGACCGCCTTCTTCCGGCACGCTATTCACAAACCAGAACATGTAACTTGCACGACCTTTGTCTTTGGGCATTTCCTGCCCGAATCCCGGCGAGTTCTCCGTCAGTACGATAAGCGGCCGTTTCTTCCCGTAGCCTATCAAGCGGATGGCGCGCGGGATATAGATGGTTTTCGAAATCCGGTAAACGCCTTCGGGTATGAATACGATGCCGAACCCGTATTCGCTCTTTACTTGGTTGACAGCCTCCTGCAATTCTCGGCTTACGTCCTTTTTGCCGTCCGATGCCGGGAAATAAAAAGCCTCTTTGTCATCGGGCTTTTGTTGATAGACCGAAACGCCGCCCTGCGCCAACAAGTTGGTTGCAAACAGGGCCGATAGCAGGCAATATGCGATGAATTTATTCATTGTGTGATAATTTTTGTGAGTGCGTTAGGCGGTTGCATTTATTGATCCGACTTTTTGAATTCGGCGATAAGTTGCTTCAGGCAAGCGGCATCCGACTCGGCTTTTTTATATGTTTCCTTGTCGTAGTACGATTTCAGGAAAGCATCGGCGCCCGACCACACCGTTTGTATCATCCCTTGGAAATGTTGCGCCATAGCGTCCGGCGACTGCTTCCGGAAACGTTTCATGTCTTCCGATTGCTGCACGGCCAATGCCGGTTTCCGCCAAGGGCAGGTAGCCACGTCGAAACCCTTCATGGCAAAATATACCGGGGTGAGGTCGGCGCGTTCGTAGTGCCAGTCGCAGATAAACACTTCTTTCGGGATCATGTCGACGGCGCGATGGGTTTGGTTCATGCTCCCTTCCCACATGCCGATGCCGGTGGTTTTGCCGTCGATCAGGCGGTCGCCCCAAATATAGAGCCGTCCGCCGCGTGCCGCCAACCGGTTGTGTATCCGCGTTACCTCACCGGCAAACAGTTCGGCCTTGTCGTGTCCCGAGCAGCGCGGACATTTGTCGTCGCCGATATAAAACACCTCGTCCATCCCGGCATGGAACAGATTGGTTTCGAAAGCATCCAACAACTCGTCCACGATATCGAAAACTATCTTGTGTACATCGGGGTGAAGCGGGCAATAGCTTTTGCAGTACAGCCCGTCGGCATTGGGCCATTCGTATTTTTCGGGCATCGCAACATGCGGCGTTTCATCGAATTCGGGATACGCTTTTAACAGGTTGCCCACTTTCGAAGCCCACGATTGGTGTCCCAACAGGTTGATCTGCGGTGCTATTTGTATATTGTGCTTCCGGCAAACGGCCACTATTTTTTTAACGTCGGCTTTCGACAACGTCGATGCATCCCGCAGTTCTGGCCGGCTTTCGTATGCATAATTATAATCTACCCGCAAGATCAACAGGTTGAAATGTGCCGGAGCCAGTTCGGTTTCGATAAATTTCAGGAAAAGATCAAGCCCGCCCGGTGAAGGAGCGGCAATTGCCAGCCCGCGAACCGGATGTTGTTCGGCCGGTTTTGCTTGAGCCTGCACTTTTGAAATACACAAGGTTACGACAAGGGTAAGAAAAATGAAATGTTTCATGACGGGTTTCGATTTAAAATATGTGCAATATTAAGAATGATCGGCCGGTTAAAGGTTCGTTTCCTTTTAAAAAAGGTTTGAAATCCGGTAATTCGGCCGTATGTTTATTTTAGAGGAGAAATTCGTTTTCACCTCCGTTTTTTGTTCCCTAGGTTCTGCTTATCCCGTCATTTCAAAAGCGGTATCTATCTCCAATTTTTACCTTGCGCGGCCAAATTTTGTGATTCGTATCTCGCCGAAGATAAATTTATGTCGCGGGAAGCATAAATTTAAACAATCTTCGATCATCAACATAAAATTTTTTCTATCTTTGCCTTCGGTAGATTATAACAAGTCGTGCAACCTTCATTGTATCTCATAAAGCAACACATCTTTACCGACCTCTTTGTCGGGAAGGCAGGCAATGCAATGCGGAAATCGACTGCATTCGCCGCAACCGGTGGGGTAACATACCGTTTTTTAAACTTATGATTTTTCAATTTACTTAATAATTCATCCTATAAAAAACGAACGATTATGGTAAACAAAGTAATTTTATTGGGGCATGTCGGAAAAGATCCCGAAGTTCGACGCATGGACAATAACATGACGATGGCTCGTTTCTCCCTGGCCACGAAAGAGTATCGGAACAAAGACGGAGTGCGGACGGAGCACACCGAATGGCACTACATCGTCTTGTGGGGAAAGTTAGCCGAATTGGCGGAAAAATATGTCCGCAAAGGAAGTCTTCTTTATGTCGAAGGGCGTTTGCGTTCACGCACGTGGGACGACAAGGACGGAAATAAACGATATACGACGGAAATTTTCGGCGACACGATGAACTTTGTCGGTCCTCGTCCCGACGGGCAATCCGGCACATCGGCACAAGCCGGCGCACAAGCCGTACCCGAAGCTCCGATTCCGCCCATCGAAACAACCGACATCGGCTCGGCTCCGGACGATCTGCCTTTTTAGTGTTCACCAATAACCAAATCCTTGGCCTCTGACCCTTATTTATTCGAAACAACAAATATTGTTTGTGCAGCAATCGTTGTATTGCTGCTGGTTTTGTCGGCATTGATTTCCGGTGCCGAAACGGCGTTTTTTTCCTTATCGCCCGACGACATTAAAAATTCGGAAAAGGACAAAAGCCGCAAAGGCAAACGAATGTTCGATCTGTTGCAGGCTCCCGATAAACTGTCGGCAACCTGTCGGGTTGCCGACAGTTTCGTCAACGTTACGATCGTTATTCTTGCGGTATATACGCTCACCGGAATCTTCGATTTCGATGAGATACACGGTTGGGAATTCGTCTTTTGGGCTGCGGCCGTCAGTTTGCCGTTGCTGCTGTTCGGCGAATTCATTCCGAAAATGCATGCATCGCAAAATGCGCTGAAAGTGTCGCGTCGTACGGCTTATACGATGACGATACTTCAAAAGATTTTTTATCCGTCGGTAACACTGTTCGTTTCTTCGGTTGCCTTTGTTCAAAAGCAAGTGCGAAAAAGTCAAAGCATTTCGATCGACGATTTGTCCGACGCATTGGAAAAGACATCGGACGTGGGCGCCGAAAACGAAAATATCCTGAAAGGAATCGTCAAATTCGGGAACATCGACGCGCATACCATCATGACGCCCCGCATGGACGTGGAGTCGGTGGACATCAATACCCGTTCGGCGGAACTTTTCGCGTTGATCAACGAGTGGGGCTATTCGCGCATTCCCGTATACGACGATGCTCCCGATAATGTCAAAGGCATTTTGTATGTGAAGGATTTGCTTCCGTATATCGAGGAATCCGACGATTTTGGTTGGCAAAAGTTGATTCGGCCGGCTTATTTCGTGCCCGAGCACAAAAAGATCGACGACCTGCTGAAAGAGTTTCAGGAAATAAAAATGCATATTGCCGTCATCATCGACGAATACGGCGCGATGGTCGGCATTGTGACATTGGAAGACATTTTGGAAGAGATTGTGGGCGAAATTGCCGATGAATCGGATGACGACGAGCCGGATTTCGTTCAAATAGACGATCGCACGTATCTTTTCGACGGCAAGGTCTTGCTCAACGATTTTTTTCGCATCATGCGCATCGACGACACCTTCTTTGCCGACGTGCGCGGCGAAGCCGAAACCTTGGCGGGAATATTCCTCGAACTGAAAGGCGAAATACCGCAAAAAGGCGATTGCGTGAATTACAAAAACCTGACACTTAGTGTCGAGTCGGTGGATAATCGCCGTATCAAACAAATAAAAGTGATTGTCGATGAAACGGAAAAATAAGGAACAAACGGAAAATAACGGTCGCACGATTTCGATCTTGTTGTCCGGTATCATCGCATTGTCTGTATTTTCCTGCGGACAAAGTTACGCTCCGAAGCCGCACGCTTATTTCCGCATCGATTTTCCCGAAAAGGAATACCGATTGTATGATAATTCCTGTCCGTTCACGTTCGAATATCCGGTTTACGGAACGGTGGTTCCCGACACGCGCCCGACATCCGAACCTTGCCGATTCGACATACGGTTTCCCGAATATAAAAGCACCATTTATTTGACATATCACGAAATCGATCGAAATTTCGATGTGCTCATAGAGGATAACCGGACGATGATTTACAAGAAAATTGCGCAAAAGGCCGATGCCGTTAATCCGCGCGAATATGCCGACCCGGAGCACGGGGTCTATGGCACGATTTATGATATCAAAGGCAACGCCGCATCGGCGGTTCAGTTTTTTGTAACCGACAGTGTGAAGAATTACTTGCGAGGTTCGTTGTATTTTTACACCCGGCCGAATCAAGACTCTTTGGCTCCTGCAGTTTCTTTCTTTCGCGAAGACATCATTCATTTGATGGAATCGATCAGATGGAAAGACGAAAAAATTAAATACAAGAAATAAAAATATAATGTTGTTTAATTAGAATTATGTCATTTTGTTTTTACCCCCGACCCCTAAAGGGGAGCTACGGTATACCGCGCTTTGCGAAAGTCCCCTTTAGGGGAACCGCAGCCCTGATAAGGGCAAGCTCGACGAAGTCATTTAGGGGTGAAAACAAAATGGAGGAATTAACTAAACGACATTGAATAAAAATATAATAAAATAACACGCCGTGGGATTACTGGTCAATCGAGAAGTAGAAGAAGGATGTCGTATCGGTCTATGGGAAATAACGGAAGATTATGAAACTTTGTTTCGGATGACCTATCTGAGCGACGAAGATATTCGTCGGCTTAACGGGTTTAAAAACATCAATCGCAAAGTAGAATCATTGAGCGTAAGGGCATTGCTGCAGCAGATAACCAGACCCGACGCCCGAATTGTGTATCACGAATCGCGCAAACCCTTTTTGGACGACGGTTCCTGCAACATCAGCATATCGCACTCGCACAAGCACACTTCCATTTTGTTGGGAAAAAACAAGCATGTGGGTGTCGATTTGGAATTTATGTCGCACAATATCGATCGGGTGGCGCATAAATTTGTCAATGAACAAGAGATTGTCACCGATAATCCGTTGAAAAGGAGAGAACATCTGTATATCCATTGGTGCGCCAAAGAAGCGCTTTACAAGATTTGCGACAAGGTGGACATCAATTTCCAAAAGAATTTGACCATCCGGCCTTTCAAACCGGATATACGGGGAGAAATTACCGGCGTGGTGCACAATAATTTCCGAAACGAAGAATACACGATGCACTATGTGTTGGAAAACAATTATGTGCTGGTTTACTGCGTAAAATAAACCGAATGCTGTATCAAACCCTGCTGTCGAGCCTCAATCGTCGTAAAATCATGGCGCTGCTTATCGATCCGGATAAGCACACGATCGATTCGTTGGCAAAAACGGTAGCGATTGCCGACAAGGCGGGCGTAGAATTTATTTTGTTCGGAGGGAGCATCATCTCCAATCGGTTGCCGCATTCTGTCGAAACCATCAAACGACATACTGACAAACCCGTTTTTCTTTTTCCCGGCAGTTTGCTGCAACTCAGCTATCCCGCCGACGGAATCTTTTTGCTGTCGCTCATCTCCGGGCGAAATCCCGAATTGTTGATCGGCAACCATGTGCAAGCAGCGCCGTTCCTCAAAAAGAGCGGAATGGAGATCATCCCGGTGGGTTATATTCTGATCGGGCAAGGCGGACAAACTTCCGTGGAATACATGAGCCAGACGATGCCCATCCCCGCCGAAAAAACCGACATTGCCGTGGCAACCGCCGTTGCCGGAGAAATGCTCGGGTTGAAAGCTGTTTATTTGGAAGCCGGCAGCGGGGCGGGACAACACGTTGCTCCGCAGACCGTGCAAAGCGTCAAAAAAAATATTTCCGTTCCTTTGATTGCCGGCGGCGGCATTCGTACGCCGCAACAAGTGGAACTGCTCTTCGACGCGGGCGCCGACGTATTGGTGATCGGCTCGGCAGCCGAACAAGATCCGGAAATATTGTCGGAAATGACAAAGGTTTTGAAATAACGAAAAACCCCCGACAAAACGAATTGTCGGAGGTTTTGCATAAAAATTATCCGGTAATCGATTACTTTCCCGGACGCAATTTGCGAACCTGTATTCCGGCTTGCCAGATTTCCGATTCGCGCAATTCTTTCAATTCTTTTTCCAGTTCGGCTTTGTAATTCGGGCCGCCGGTCGAGTCGAGCACGCGTTTGCATTCGCGGCCGTCTTTCACGCGGGCATACAAATCTTCGAACACGGGCATTACTGCTTCCGCAAAGCGCGGACGCCAATCCAACGCGCCTCTTTGGGCTGTTGCCGAACAGTTGCTGTACATCCAGTCCATGCCGTTTTCGTCCACCAAGCGGATCAAGCTTTGCGTCAGCTCTTCAACCGTTTCGTTGAAAGCTTCGCTGGGCGTATGTCCGTTGTCGCGCAACACTTTATACTGAGCGTCCATGATTCCCGCCAAAGCGCCCATCAACACGCCGCGTTCGCCCGTGAGGTCGCTGTACACTTCCTGTTCGAAGGTCGTCGGGAACAAATAACCCGAACCTACGGCGATACCGAGCGCCAACGTGCGTTCCAACGCGCGTCCTGTTGCATCCCGGAATACCGCATAACTCGAGTTGATACCCGTGCCTGCCAAGAAATTGCGGCGTACGCTTGTACCCGAACCTTTGGGAGCCACCAAAATCACGTCGATGTCGGCGGGAGGAACCACGCCCGTTTGCTCTTTGTAAGTGATCGAAAATCCGTGCGAGAAATACAAAGCGTCGCCCGCTTTCAGGCAGGGTTTCAACACCGGCCACAAAGCGCGTTGCGCCGCGTCGGAAACCAAATATTGTATGATGGTTGCTTTCTTGGCAGCCTCTTCGACAGGGAAAAGCGTTTCGCCCGGAACCCATCCGTCGGCAACCGCTTTGTCCCAATCCGCTTTGAATTCGGGAGCCTGTCCGATGATGACGCTGAACCCGTTGTCGCGCATGTTGAGCGATTGCGCGGGACCTTGCACGCCGTAACCGATCACGGCAATGGT
>JAVBRP010000270.1:0-8470 GCA_031547815.1 Bacteroidales bacterium
TTTTCGGTGTGGACCATCATTCATTCAAATTGCCATGAAAAAATATGTTTCAGTATTACTTTGTTGTTGTATGATTTATTCGTGTAAACAAGACACCATCAAACATAAACCTTACCCGAAAGCGGCCAAAGAGGAGGTGACGGACGATTATTTCGGAACCATCGTAGCCGACCCCTACCGTTGGCTGGAGGATGACAATTCGGCCGAAACGGCGGCTTGGGTAAAGGCCGAAAATGAAGTGACGGAGGATTATTTGTCGCAAATTCCTTTCAGGGATCAAATTCGCGAACGATTGACCGAAATCATGAATTATCCGCGTTATTCGACGCCTTACAAGGAGGGCGATTATTATTATTTCTCCAAGAACGACGGTTTGCAGAACCAAGCCGTATTGTACCGCAGCAAGGGGTTGGACGGAACGCCCGAAATTTTCCTCGATCCCAACAAATTGTCGCCCGACGGAACTACGGCCTTGACGGGTTATTACTTTTCGAAATCCGGCAAATATATGGCATACAGCATTTCGAAAGCGGGATCGGATTGGAGCGAGTTTTTCGTGATAGATACCGAAACGGGCAACCGGTTGAGCGATCATTTGCAATGGGTCAAATTTTCGGCCGCATCGTGGAAAGACGACGGTTTTTATTACAGCCGTTACGACGCGCCGGGCGAAACGGGCCAATTTTCGAAACAGAATCAATTTCAAAAAGTATATTATCATAAAATCGGCGCTCCGCAAAGCAGCGATGCGTTGATTTATGAAGACAGGGAACACCCGTTGCGCTATTTCCGCGCCGATGTTACCGAAGACGAGGAATATCTGATCATCAACGCATCCGAAGGCACGTCGGGCGACGAGCTGTACTGCAAATCGCTCACGCAGCCGTACGCCAAATTCATTCTTTTGGCGAAAGGGTTCGATTATAATTATTCGGTGGTCGATCATTACAACGGCCGCCTGCTGGTATATACCGATCGCGACGCATCGAATTACCGCCTGACGTCCATCGATCCGGCCAACCCCGACACCGCCGATTGGGTGGATGTGATTCCCGAAACGATGGAGCTTCTGGAAGGCGTTTCGACCGGCGGCGGCAAACTTTTTGCGTTTTATTTGAAGGATGCGAGCACCAAGATCGTGCAATCGGACTACAAAGGAAAGATCGAAAAAGAAATTGCGCTGCCCGGCATCGGTTCGGCTTCGGGACTGTCGGATAAACGCAACGAAAAAGTATTGTTCTATTCGTTCACGAGCTTTACCGTGCCCTCGACCATTTATAAATACGATCCGGAAAGCGGAAAATCGGAATTGTACCGGCAACCCGAAGTAAAATTCAATCCGGACGATTACGAGGTAAAACAGGTATTTTATTCGAGTAAAGACGAAACGCGGGTACCGATGTTTATCATCCACAAAAAAGGATTGGTGCAGAACGGCAAGAATCCGACATTTTTATATGCATACGGAGGGTTCAATATCAGCCTGACGCCTTCTTTCAGCACGTCGCGAATCGTATTTTTGGAAAACGGCGGCGTGTACGCAATCGCCAATCTTCGCGGAGGCGGCGAATACGGCGAAGAATGGCACAAAGCGGGCATGCTGGAGAAAAAACAAACCGTGTTTGACGATTTCATTGCGGCCGCCGAATTTCTGATCAAGGAAAAATACACTTCGTCCGAAAAATTGGCGATCAACGGAGGCTCCAACGGCGGTTTGCTGGTGGGCGCCGTGATGACGCAACGTCCCGAACTGTTTCGGGCAGCGCTGCCTGCCGTGGGCGTGATGGATATGCTTCGTTACCAAAAATTCACCATCGGCTGGGGCTGGATGGTCGAATACGGATCGAGCGACAACGAGAAAGATTTCCAATACCTGTACAAATATTCGCCGCTGCACAACATCAAGAGCGGCGTGGCATACCCCGCCACGCTGATCACCACCGCCGATCATGACGACCGCGTGGTGCCCGCGCATTCGTTCAAATTTGCCGCCGCCATGCAGGAAAAAGACAAAGGAACCAATCCGATACTGATCCGTATCGATTCGAAAGCGGGCCACGGCGCCGGCAAGCCCGTGTCGAAAATCATCGACGAAAGCACCGACGTGTGGAGCTTCACGTTCTACCAATTGGGGATGAAACCGGAAATGAAGAAATAGCTTTCGAGCGGAGCGCAGCGAAGTCGAGACATCTATGCAACATATCCGATAATCGTCCGGACAGTAATTTTATGCAATTATTTCCCCCGCAACAACTGCCAAAAATGTATGATGGCATCTTTCGGATAATACCGGAGCATTCGAGGCCCCGAAAAGCGCATGATCTCTTTTATTCTTTCGCGGTAAGCGGGTTTGTAACAATGAATCGGGCAACGATTGCACGCCGGCTTGTCTTCTCCGTACGTGCAGCGTTCCAATCGCTCGCGGGCGTAGTATTCCAACTGCCGGCAATCGTCGCAAAGCGCATCCTTTCGTCCGTGCTCGGAACGGCAATAGATGCGGATCATTTTCGAGACCGTGGCTTTTTCGCGGGCATTCATCGTTTACAAATTTTGCGGCAAAGGTAAAGAATCCGGCGGGGAAACCGGATAGTTTTTCATCCGAACCGATGAACGGCCGAGGCTGTATCTCATCCCGACACGGGAGGGCAGATGCAATCAATCGACTTGTAAATTATTGATATACTGTCCGTCTGTGTAGTTATTACCGATATATTCGATAAGATAGTTGTCATTCTTTTTCTCAAAAAACACAATATATGTTGTATGTCTATTTTTTCGGAAAGTTACATATTTTGTGTGTTTCCCGTAACATCTGCGACGATAATCCGGTATCTTGGCTCTTTTTATGTGAATATTTTTTTCTATTTCGCTATATAATTCTACAACATATTTTTGAGCATTTTCCCGATCCGAAAAGTAGTGTTTTTCGTACAAAATATGCATCAGATTATTCAAATAATCCAACGCTTGTTCCGACAAATATATTTTATTTGTCATCAAACAGTTCTTTTACGTATTCTAATGTGCGTTTACGTGCATCTTCAAACGGTACGGCTTTGCCGATTCTTTCTTCAAAATCATCTTCCTCTATCGCGCCGACCTTTTCGAGATAGTTCTTTACTGCCGGATGTTTTTCCAAATCAATTCGCGCATAATGTTTCTTTCCGGCCGGTTTTTCTACGACTATTCCTGCAACATGTGCCATAACCGATGATTTATTATTCTTTGCACAAATATACTGCAAAAATTGTACGAAACGACAATCATCGCAGTAAGTTTATCGTAAAATTATTCCCGGTCATATCAACCATGGGAATTTGTCGGTAATGCCTTATTTTGTTGAATAACACCTCAAAAAAAAAATATCCGGTTTTTTCGGATTGATGCAAATGTGTCCGACGCGTCGGGCACACTTGCATTAACGATGCAAATGCAAAGCGGGACTTGGACATACTTGCATCAACGATGCAAATGCAACCGAAGCTCCGGACAATTTTGCATCGCCGATGCAAACGCAAACCGGAACACGGGGAGATTTGCATCGGCGATGCAAGTGTGTCCGACGCGCCGGGCACACTTGCATCAATTTTTTATTTATCCGAATTTTATCAGCTTTCCCGAAAAGGCTTCCGATTCGATCGAAAACGGTTCGCTGCCGAATCCGTTTAGCTTTTGCTTATTGCCTGTCAGTAAATCTTCGGAATATTTCAAGTCGGAGGGGTCGACGCCCATGTATTCAAAAGCTTCGTTCGGGATATTGATACGTACGGCGGCCGCTTTGTCCGAAAAGTTGACAACCGCCAGCACAAATTCACGATCGCGGCAGCGCAAAAAAGCGTATTGATGACGGGGGTCGAATTGCGGATTTCGGGAATTTGCATACATCAGGTCATAAAACCGGCCCGCGCGGATGCAGGATTCGCGGTTGCACAACGGCAACAGCTTCGTGTAGAATTGCCGCAATCTTTTTTGATCGGCGGTTAAATTCTCCTCGCCCGGCGTGCCGTTGTTATACCATGCGCGCAACGAATCGACCGACCAATAATCGAAAATGGAGGTACGTCCGTCGCGGCCGCTGAATCCCTCCTTGTCCGCTCCGGGTTCGCCCAATTCCTGCCCCGCGTATATCATAACGGGATTGCGATTCATGGTGGCGGCAACGATCATTGCGGGAATCGCTTTGAAGGGATCGCCCGCAAAAAAAGAAGAAGCAATACGCTGTTCGTCGTGGTTTTCGAGAAAATTCAACATCCGTTCCCCGATCCCTTCATTACTTTGCCAGCACGCCGTAATGTCCGAAGCCGGGCGGCGTCCGCACACAACGTCGCGCAACGTGTCGTACAATCCCACCTTATCGTACAAATAATCGAACCGGCCGTGATGAATATAGTTGCGATATTCGCCCGGGTTGTATATTTCGGCGATGAACACGATATGCGGGAACTTCGCCTTTATTTCGGGTATCACCCGATTCCAGAATTCGACCGGCACCATTTCCGCCATATCGCAACGAAACCCGTCGACGCCTTTCCCGGCCCAATACAGCAAAATATTTTTCATTTTGCGCCAAGTTTCGGGTATCGGGTCGAACAGGCAAGCGCGGTGATTACGATAATCGATTCCGTAATTCAATTTTACCGTGTCGTACCAATCGTTTAAAGTCGGAGACGGGTCAAACAGATCGTTACCCGTAGCTTTTGCAGGAAATTCGACGTAAGCGCCCGGCCCTTGCGTCACGGGAAATTGAGGAGTAAACCGTTGTCCGGGAATGTAATAAAAATCGTTGTCGGGATCGAATGCCGCCGAAGTATTGTCGTTCGCACCGAGATCGGCAACATGTGAGGGCTTGGCGTCCGAACGATACTCTCTTGCCACATGGTTGGGCACAATGTCGATGATCGCTTGCAGCCCGCACGAATGCGTCCGTTCGATCATGGCCTCGAACTCGCTCATGCGCGACGCCACACGATCGGCAAGATCGGGCGCCACGTCGTAATAATCGCGAATTGCATAAGGCGAGCCGGCGTTGCCCTTCACCAAATCGGGATGGCCGCTGCTGATGCCGTATTTCGAATAATCGGTTTTGGAAGCGTGTTCCAAAACTCCCGTATACCAAATGTGGGTAAACCCCATCGCCTTTATCTCGTCGAGAACCGCCGCGCCGAAAGCCGAGAACTTTCCCGAACCGTTTTCCTCGATGCTTCCGTTTTCTTTGTTGAGCGATGCAACATTGCCGAAAAGGCGCGGCAAAACTTGGTATATCAATATTTTTTGGGACATGGTTGTTGATTTTGATGACGCAATTGCGGGTAAAAACCGTCAAAAATAACAAAATAAAGTTTCGAAAGATGCCGGAATGATTTATGTTTGTAATATCGTTTATGCTTCGCGCGGAATGATTTTACCATCGGTGAGCATGCCTGCCCGGTTGTGCATGGCGTGAGTATCGGGTGCATGACAAATTGCATCACGATGTCGGTTTTCACCCCTAAATCCCCTAAAGGGGACTTGCGCAAAGCGCGGTATACCGTAACTCCCCTTTAGGGGTCGGGGGTAAAAAATACGATGGAATTGCAATTTGTCATGCACTCGTGAGTATTTGTTTGAAACACGACCTGCCGGAGTTTTGAAAACCCGGCAAGCCGACGCGCGCAAGTTTTTATTGAAACAAGATCGATCCGAAACTTGTTTCATTTAAAGCAACGGTGATGATTTTTCTCATAACTTTGCATATCCTAAAATATTTTCCGATGAATGCTTTTTCTAAACCCTGCAGGGTATTATTGATATTGATGTTTTTTGCGGCAACCGCCGTTCATGCGCAGGACTTTGACCTGCAGGCGCCGCTTCCCGTCGACACGGCCGTCAAAAAAGGCCGCTTGGATAACGGATTGACCTATTACGTGCGGTATAACGCCAAACCCGAAAAGCGTATCGAGCTTCGGCTGGCGGTGAAAGCGGGTTCGATTTGCGAAACCGATCAACAAGCGGGACTGGCGCATTTCGTGGAACACATGTGTTTCAACGGAACCAAGAACTTCAAGGAAAACGAGTTGATCGACGTGCTTGAGGAAATGGGCGTGAAATTCGGCGCCGACCTGAATGCGTACACTTCTTTCGACGAAACGGTGTACATGCTTCAGGTTCCGTCCGATCGTTCCGACCTGATCGACAAGGCGTTTTTGATTCTTGAAGATTGGGCGCATCAAGTGACCTTTGCCGACAAGGACATCGACGACGAGCGCGGCGTGATTGTCGAAGAGTGGCGGTTGGGCCTCGGGGCGAACGACCGCATGCGCAAGAAATACTTGCCGGTGATGCTGAAAGGCTCGCGTTATGCCGACCGTATGCCTATCGGCGACATGAATATCGTCAAGAACGCGCCTTACGCCGAATTGCGCCAATTCTACAAAGACTGGTATCGTCCCGATTTGATGGCGGTGGTCGTTGTCGGCGACATTCCCGTGAAGGAGGCCGAAAGCAAGATAAAGCAGCATTTCGCGGCGCCGACGAATCCGGCAAACGAACTGCCGCGCGTCGAATACGGCGTTCCCGACAATGCCGAACCGCTGATTGCGGTGGTCACCGACAAGGAAGCGACCAACAACGTGGTGCAGATGTTTGTGAAACATCCCAAAGCGGTCGAAAAAACGGTGAACGACTATCGGAACATGTTGATACAGGCGCTTTACACGGGCATGCTCAACGATCGTTTCAACGAGTTGTTGCAGAATCCCGACGCGCCTTTTTTGTATGCGGGAGTCGATTACTCCAATTTTGTGGGGCCTATCGACACTTATTCGTCTTATGCCGTGGCGAAGGACAACGAAATAGAGCAATCGCTCGAAACGTTGTTGACGGAGAACGAGCGCGTAAAGAAGTTCGGCTTTACGCAAACCGAGCTGGACAGAACAAAACAGAGCATCCTGACGAGTTACGAGCAATCGGCGAAAGAGGCCGACAAAATCAATTCGGCGAATCCGGCCGACGAATATGTCCGCAACTTCACGGAGCAGGAGCCGATACCCGGCATTGTTACCGAAAATGCGTACGCGCAGCATTTCGTGCCCGACATAACGCTGGATGAAGTGAACGCTTTGGCGAAAAAGTGGCTCACCGACAAAAATGTATGCATCGTGGTTACGGCGCCCGAAAAAGCCGGCGTTCGCGTGCCTTCGGAAAGCGCGGTGTTGCAATTGCTCGAATCGGCCGACCAAAAGCCCGTTACGGAATATGTCGACGTGGTGGTGGACGAGCCTCTGTTGGAGAAGAAGCCCGAAGGCACGCGGATTTTCCGTCGCAAGGACAATCCGGATTTCGGATATACGGAATTGACTTTCATGAACGGGGTGCAGATTATTCTGAAACCGACCGATTTCAAGAACGATCAAATTCTGTTTTCGGGATTCAGCCCCGGCGGAACGTCGCGCTACTTGGACGAGGATTACATGTCGGCGCTGATGGCCGCTGATATTGTCACGATGAGCGGCTTGGGCAATTTCGATCAAATAGCCTTGGGCAAAAAGCTGGCAGGCAGCACGGCGCGCCTGTCACCCTACATCGGCGATATTTACGAAGGCGTCAACGGGTCGACCGCTCCGAAGGATTTGGAAACCATGTTGCAGTTGAATTATATGTATTTCACGGCCGTCCGCCGCGACGAAAAGGCATTCAATACCTTGATCTCGCAAATGAAAAGCCAAGTAACGAACATGAAGAGCAACCCGCTGTATGCCTACATGGACACGCTCTACAAGGTGGCAACCTGCAACAATCCGCGCACGGTGACCATCCCTACGGAACAACAAATCGACCGGATCAATTTGGACAATGCGCTGTATATTTTCAACGACCGGTTTGCCGATGCGGGCGATTTTAAGTTCGTGATGGTGGGAAATTTCAAAGTCGATGAAGTAGCGCGCCTGTTGGAAACCTATTTGGGCGGACTTCCGTCGAAGAAGCGGGTGGAATCGTGGCTCGACGTAACGCCGAAATTTCCCGAAGGAATTACCGTGTTGGATTTCGACCGCAACTCCGAAGACCAGAGCCGGGTGAATATTTTCATGAAAGGCTCTTTCTCGCGCGACTACAAGGAACGGTTGCGCTTCGCCGTCATGGCCGACATTTTGAACATCAAGCTGCGCGAATCGATGCGCGAAGAACAGGGCGGGGTGTACGGGGTGAATCTTTCAGAAAGCGTCAGCCTGCAACCCAAACCGCGCTATTCGCTCGATTTCGTTTGGGGGTGCTCGCCCGTAAATGTCGATAAGCTCACCGCCACCGTTTTCGACGAAGCGAAAAAGCTCAAAGCGAACGGCCCTGCCGATGTCGATTTAAGCAAGGTGAAAGAAACCATCATCCGCGAACGCGAAACGATGCTGAAAGAAAATTCGTACTGGCTGCAAGCCTTGCAGAACATTTGGCGCAACGGCGACAAGTTGTTGACGTTCGAAGAATTCAAAAAGGTTGT
>JAVBRP010000083.1:0-3747 GCA_031547815.1 Bacteroidales bacterium
AAAAAACAAGGCGCACAAACGGCCAAAAATAAAATAATACTACGGTAACGCATAAGCATAAATTTATTGAGTTTTAATGAATGACAACCGACCGCAAAACATCCCGAAAACGGAATGCTTCTCGCAAATTGATAAAAAATAATGAAATACGATTCAATATTTCCTTTCGAAGCTCATTTCCCGTGAACTTTCGATTTGATGATATTTATCGGCAGGTCTTCCGACTGATCTCCGGTTGCAAACGCCTTCCCGAACAAGTGCGTTCAGTGGCGCGAGTATGATGTTTGCAACGTAAACGAGAAATACGGCAGCGGGTACTGTCCGGGATTTTCACCCGGTTCCCTTTTGTTGCGCCGACCGGACGGCCGCACGCAAACCGATGCGGGTGCAAAGATAATAAAATATGAAGCGGGTATATTTAAATTTCAGGAAAACTGTCGTACCTTTATCGCACCAATTATGTTTAATATCCGAAATAAAAATATATTGTCATGGATTTCATACAAAACATTATCCGAAACGCACAAACGCACAAAAAACATATTGTGCTTCCGGAAGGTTTGGAAGAACGTACGCTTCGGGCGGCCGATTATGTTGCGGCAAACAATATCGCTCGGATCACCGTCATCGGCAATCCCGCGCAAGTAACCGAAAAAACAAAATCGTTGGGGTTGAGTAATTTTGATAAAATAAGCATTCTCGATCCGAAAAACAATCCCAAGAAAAACGATTACGTCGATTTGATGCTGGAGTTGCGCAAAGCCAAAGGGTTGACGCGCCCCGACGCCGAATCGCTGATCGAAAATCCCTTGTATTTGGGAACGTTGATGATCAAAGCGGGCGACGCCGACGGCGAAGTGGCGGGAGCCGAAAATGCGACGGGCGACGTGTTGCGGCCTGCTTTTCAGTACGTAAAAACCTTACCGGGAATCAGCGTGGTGTCGGGCGCCATTTTTATGGTGTTGAAAGATAAAGAATTCGGACACGACGGCATTCTCTTGTTTGCCGACTGTGCGGTGCATCCCGACCCGACCGACCGCGAACTGGCCGAAATAGCCGTCACCACCGCCAAAACGGCGCGTGCCATCGGAGGCTTCGAGCCGAAAATAGCCATGCTCAGCTTTTCGACCAAAGGCAGCGCCAAGCACCCGATGGTCGACAAAGTTGTCAATGCCGTGCAAATAGCCAAAGAGATGGATCCCGGCCTGGCCATCGACGGGGAATTGCAGGTCGATGCAGCGCTCATTCCCGCCATCGGGAAAAGCAAAGCGCCGGGCAGCGCCATCGCGGGAAATGCCAATGTGCTGGTGTTTCCGAACCTGGAATGCGGAAACATCGGGTATAAATTGGTGCAACGCTTGGCGCACGCCGACACCGTCGGCCCCGTGCTGCAAGGAATGGCCGCCCCGATCAACGACCTGTCGCGCGGATGTTCCGTCGACGACATCATCAGCCTGATCGCCATAACGGTAAATCAAGCGGCACACATTTATTAAAAAAAGTTCCAGGTTTGAGGTTTCAAGTTGGCAAAGCCACGTAACCTTAAACTTGAAACTTTAATCTCAAAAAAAACATGTCTGAATCATTAGAAAAATTTGCTCTGAACAAAACCATCAGCCGGCAAGGTCTGATACATAAAGTAGGCTTGATCGGCTGCGGCGAAGTGGGACAGGAAGTCGCCCGGATTGTCAGCCAGGCGGGTATCGAAGTCATTTTCATCGAAGTGAGCGACCAACGAGTTGCCGATGTCTGCAAATCCATCGGAGTCCGGCTGGACGAGATCATCAATCGCTGGGGATTGACGCAAGGCGATAAACGTGTGATCCTGTCGCGCATCAAAGGCACTACCGACTACAATTTGATCAGGAACTGCGACCTGGTCATCGAAACCATCAGCTCGGACAATCCGTTGAAAGACAGGATCGAATTATTTCGCCGAATCGAAAACTACGTCAATCCCGACACGGTGATCACCAGCAGCGTATCCACGTTGATGATCACCGACATCGCAGCCGGTATGCAGCACCCGGAACGCGCCGTGGCCGTCAACTTTTTCGCATCGCCTGCATCGGTACGCATCGTAGAAGTGGTGTGCGGCTTGCAAACCAACGACAAGTCGCATGAATTGGTGTGCCGTTTCGCCAAAATGATCGGGAAGGAACCCATCACCGTCAACGAATCGCCCGGAAGCGTCAGCACGCGCCTGATCGTTACGCTGATCAACGAAGCCTGCAACGCTTTGGTGGAAGGCGTATCGACGGTCGAAAACATCGACATGATCATGAAACGCGGGTTCGGGATGCAACACGGCCCGTTCGAACTGGCCGACAATATCGGTCTCGAAAAAGTGCTGCGATACATGGATCATTTGTTCGACGAATTCGGCCTTTACAAATTCAAAGCGTCGCCGTTGATCAAACGTTTGGTCAGAGCGGGCAATTGGGGCATACGCAACGGCAAAGGCTTTTACGTGTACGACCAAACCGGGCAAAAAACAGGCATGAATGTGTTGTCGACGCAAATTATCAGTCATCAAGACAACTAATAACCGACCATCGAAGAAATGAAAATAATTGTCATCAACTGCGGGAGTTCCTCCATCAAATATCAACTTTTCGACATGAACGGCCCCGTTATTTTGGCCAAAGGCGTTGTCGAAAAAATAGGTCTCAACGGATCATTCATCAAACACGAATCCAACGGCACGAAAAACATATTCGAAGGCGAAATCATCGATCACCGTTCGGGAATCGAATACATGCTCGGCATCTTGATCAGCAAGGAATACGGCTGCATCAAAAATTTCGAGGAGATCGACGCCGTGGGGCATCGGGTCGTTCACGGCGGCGAAAAGTTCAATTCGAGCGTGTTGATCACCGACGAGGTGATCGCCATGCTCGAAGAATGCATTCAATTGGCGCCCTTGCACAACCCGCCCAACCTGAGCGGAATCTATGCCATGAGCACGCTTTTGCCCGACATTCCTCAAGTGGGCACGTTCGACACCGCTTTTCATCAAAGCATGCCCGATTATGCTTACATGTACGCCATTCCGTACTCGTTGTATACGAAACATGCCATCCGGCGCTACGGTTTCCACGGGACAAGTCATCGCTACGTGTCCAAACGCGCGCTGGAAGTACTTGCCGGGCGAAACGCACGGAAAATCATTACCTGCCATTTGGGCAACGGCGCTTCGGTGGCCGCCATCGTCGACGGGAAATCGGTAGACACTTCCATGGGGCTTACTCCCGTGGAGGGTTTGGTAATGGGAACGCGGTGCGGCGATATCGATCCCGGCATCATTACTTATATCATGCAATGCGAGGACATCGAGCGAACGGCGGTTAATTCGTTGATCAACAAACACAGCGGATTGCTGGGCGTCAGCGGCGTATCGTCGGATATGCGCGAGTTGGAAGCCGCTTCCGAAAAGGGCAACGAACGCGCACGGTTGGCCTTGCAGATGTTCCGCTACCGCGTGCGCAAGTACATCGGTTCCTATGCCGCGGCCATGGGCGGCGTGGATGCGGTGATATTCACCGGCGGCATCGGCGAGAATTCGGACAAGTCGAGGTACGAAATCGCGAAGGACTTGGAATTTCTCGGTTTGGAGTTCGACCAAGAAAAAAACGCGGGCGTTCACGGCGAGGAAAAGATCATCAGCAAGGACGGTTCGCGCGTGATTGCCATGGTGATCCCCACCGACGAGGAATTGGTGATTGCCCGGGATACCGAAGCGATTAT
>JAVBRP010000285.1:0-4196 GCA_031547815.1 Bacteroidales bacterium
CCGAATAATTTTTGGAAGTTTTCCGCCTCGTTCACATCATAATAATGATGCAACATGGAAAGAAACAGACTTTTACCGAATTTTCGCGGGCGGATGAAAAAATGATACTTGTTGGACTCTCGCTCCAATCGCTCAATAAACATCGTCTTATCGACAAAATGATACTTATTGTTGATTAGATACGAAAAATTGGAAATCCCGTAGGGTAACCGTTTCATTACGAATGATTTTTTGCAAAGGTACGGATAATTGCGGAAATTTTAGGGAAGAGGTAAAAGGTAAGAGGTAAAAAACAACGCTCGGAACTTGAACCGAGCTTGCGAGTTCGCCGCAGGCAAACTTTAAACTTCAAACCTGAACCCCGAAGGGCTCGCCGAAGGCAAACTCAAAACTCGAAACCCGAAACTACGGGATTGCTATCGGCTTTCCTTTTTCTCTCCACGCGTTGATGCCGCCGCCGAGGTTATACACCACCTTGAATTTATTCTTTTCGAGAACGGCGGCCGCTTCCAAACTGCGTTTTCCCGAACGGCAATAAACGAATACCGGCCGCGTACGATCGAGTTCTTGAATTTTCGAATCGAAATCGGCCGACTTGATGTCGATGAGAACAGCGCCCGGAATGTATCCCTCGCCGAATTCCTTCGGCGTGCGCACATCCACCAATTGCGGGTTGGGCGTTTGACTGAGCGTTTTTTCGAAAAGATCGGGTTCGAGCGTGGTGGTGACGAACGATCTACATGCCGTTGCGAAACATATCGCAATCGCAAGGGGGACGAGATTCAAGGTCTTCATAATGACGAGATTTATAGGTCAATAATTCGGGATTTTCCGCAATAAAATTTTTGGCTGCACGATAACCCATGTCATGGATTTCGCGGGCGCGATCGTACGCCTCGAACTCGATGTCGCCCAAACCGGGCACTTCGAGATGGTAATCGCACAATTCGATGCGTCGTGCTTCATTCTCGTTGAGCATCAGTTCGGTCAGGCGCATGATCTTTTGGCGAAGGCTCATCTTTCCGCTTTTGTGCGCAATCGGGTTGACGCTCACGCCCACCACCGTGCGGCAACGGTCGCGCAACGGCTCCACGGGTAGGTTGTTGACCATGCCGCCGTCGATGTACGGCACACCGTTGATGATTTGTTCGCCGAACTTGATGGGAATGGCTGTCGAAGCCCGTATGGCCGGCAAAATTTCGCCTTCGCAGATGATTTCGTACGCGCCGCTTTGGAAATTGGTGACGCAAATATACAACGGCTTTTGCAATTCCTCGAAAGTCTTTTGCGAAACATGCTTGTCGAGAAATTGTTCCACATAATCCAGCCCCGTTTTCCCGAACCGAAACGGTGCAACGGCTTTCAGTTTATGCTTTTTGATGTTTTCGGCAATCTCCATCATTTCGTCCGGAGTTTTGCCCGCCGCATAAAACAACCCGATGAGCGCACCGATGCTCGAGCCTGAAATAAAATCAATTTCTATGCCGGCTTCTTCGAATGCGCGCAACACGCCGATATGGGCGAATCCTCGCGCTGCCCCGCCGCTCAACGTAATTCCCAATCGGCAAGACGGCGGCTCGGTCGTTGTTTGCGATTTACCGGTAACGGATGTCATGAATAATGCGAAAATGAAAATACGGATGCTTGTCAAAACCGAAGATTTGTTGCAAATATAATGTATTTTCGGAGGTCGGTTTTTAAAACGCCCGTACGATTTTTAAAATTTCGGAAATATTCACGCAATCAACGTTTTTCGAAATATGAATTATTCGATATTAAAAATCAAAATCGTGGTATCTCGTGTAATGTCAGCGGCAAAATATTGGTTTTATCGAGATACATTTGGTCAAGCGTAATCGCCGGGGATAAATTTTTTTTTCGAAGAACCTTATTTTGCAATCATGAAATATCCATCTGACCTTTAAAATCAATTATGTACGTATGAAATTGCTGATGCTTTCATTTATCCTGTTTTTTGCCCCGGAAACCGACGTTTGCGCCTTTGCGAGAAAATAACCACGCAAGGACGCCAACGCGCGAAGCACAACCGAGCTTGCAAGCTCGGCGAAGGCAAAATAACTCCGCGTGAAACATCATCGCCATCAAGTCAAAATGCGTTTTCCCAGCGCGTGCCCCAATTCTTTTTTCACTTGCGTTAAAGCAACATATTGCGATTGAAGCGCTTCCATGCGTTCGTGGTCTTTGTCGGTTTCCGCTTGCAGCATGGCGGTTGCAATTTCTTTCAGGAGCATGACCACCCGCTTATTCTTGTAAGCCAGCACACTGATGGGCACCACTTCGCGAAGATTATTCTCTTCGGTTTTCACCGTTGCGCCGTTTCTGCGGTGGATATTGCTCAGCACATATTTGGGTTCGATGAGGTCGGCAACCAATCGGCTGATGTCGGGATCGGGATGTCGGATAAAGTACGTATCGGTAACCGGCGAACCGTCTGCCGACAATTGCTCGCATTCCTCGAATATCCGGCGCAACAAAGGCTGTTGCATATCCAGCTCGTCCGAACGCAACTCGCCGATCAGGTAGTCGGCAACGGTTACGGCCACTTCGCCCGTTTCTTCGTCTTGTTCTATCAATGTTTCGGCGCCGTAGCGGATCAGCAGACGGACAATTTCCCGTTCGGCAAGATCGATCTCCTTTTGAGCATGTATTTGTGCTTGCGACGGTTCCGGCAGCTTTTGCGGAATTTCCGGCGGTGCGTTCTCTTCGGCGGGAGGTTGTTCCGGTTCGCGCTCGCGTTCCCGCCGGCGTATTTCGCTTCGATGCTCGTCGTCGTCTTTCTTTTGTCGCATCGTGTCGGCCGTCGCGGTCAGCATTTTTTCGTCCACTTCGAACATCCGGGCCGATTCCTTGAGGTATACCGCTCGGGTGATCGCATTCGGGATAAGCGATATCGAACGCACCACGTCGGTGATCAGTTCCGAACGCTTGATGGGATCGCCTTTCGCGTCGTCCAACAACAGTTGCGCCTTGAATGTGATGAAGTCCGTTTCGTGGGCGCGGATAAATTCCTCCAATTCCGAAGCGCTGCGTGAGCGCGAAAACGAATCGGGGTCCTCGCCGTCGGGCAACAGCAGCACCTTCACGTTCATGTCTTCCTGCAAAATCAGGTCGATTCCGCGCAACGACGCCTTGATGCCCGCCTTGTCGCCGTCGTACAGTACGGTGATGTTGGGCGTGAACCGTTTCACTAACCGTATCTGCTCCACGGTGAGCGACGTTCCCGACGAGGCCACCACATTCTCGATGCCCGCCTGATGCATCGACAGCACATCGGTGTAGCCTTCCACCAGAAAACATTTATCGTTTTGCACGATACTTTTCTTGGCTTGAAAAATCCCGTAAAGGACGTTGCTTTTGTGGTAGATTTCCGATTCGGGCGAATTGAGATATTTGGCCGTCTTTTTGTCGGTTTTGAGCACGCGCCCGCCGAAAGCGATCACCTTTCCCGCAAGGCTGTGGATCGGAAACATTACACGTCCCGCAAAACGGTCGAAAACGCCGCGTTCGCCGTTGATGCTCAGCCCCGTTTCAATCAGAAATTCTTCCTTGTAGCCGTCTTTCAGCGCTCTTTTGGTGAAAGCGTCGCGCGCCTCCAAGCAGTACCCGAGTTCGAAATTCTTGATGATGTCGTCGCGAAAGCCCCGTTCCTTGAAATAACTCATCCCGATGGCCGTTCCTTCGCGCGTTTCGAAAAGGTTTTCGCGGAACACGCGCGCGGCGTAGGACGAAACCACCATCAGGCTTTCGCGGCGGTCGCTTTGAATTTTTTCTTCGGGCGTTTGTTCTTTCTCTACAATTTCGATGTTGTATTTCTTTGCCAGATAACGAAGCGCGTCCACATAACCGAGATGCTCATGCTCCATGATGAAGTTGACGGCGTTGCCCGCTTTTCCGCAACCGAAACATTTATAGATGTTTTTGGCGGGCGAAACCACAAACGACGGCGTCCGTTCGTTGTGAAAAGGGCAACAACCCATGTAGTTGACACCCCGACGTTTGAGCGTAACAAACTCTTCCACAACCTCGACGATGCGCGCCGCGTCAAAAATTCTGTCTATCGTTAACCTGTCTATCATCCCGATTTGCCTAATGCCGAATAATTTGATCGATTTTGACCCTCATCCGACCCGACATGCGAAGTTACTTTGAAAAAACCAAACATCAAAAATCGAAAT
>JAVBRP010000348.1:0-10083 GCA_031547815.1 Bacteroidales bacterium
CATTTCGCACAAACTTGGTCGCGAAAGCTGTCGATACACACGGTATTAGGCTTCTCCGAAGGCAAATATCACGAAGTAAATATCGCACGAAGTGCAAATACCTCATACCCTTACCCCGATCAACAGCACGTCGTCCACTTGGCTGAGTGCCCCTTTCCAGAGGTCGAAGTTTTCTTTGATCACGCGGTGTTGTTCTTCTATGTCGCGTTTGTTCACGTCGTCCAAGATGCTTTGGAGGCGGTTCATTTTGAATTTTTTGCCCGACGGCCCGCCGAATTGGTCGGTATATCCGTCGGTAAACATGTAGATGGTATCGCCCGGCGACAGTTGCAGTTCGGTGGTGTCGAATACTTTGTTTTCGATGCGTTGCCCGCCTATCGACGACCGGTTGCACTTGTACGTTGTCGGCACTCCTTTGTGGTACACGATGAAAGGTCGCATTGCCGAGGCTACCTTGACGTAATGCGTTTCGGTGTTTATTTCGCAAACAACAATATCCATCCCGTCGTTTGCCTGTTCCGATTCTTGGTTTTGATTGAGGGTCGATTGAATATTCTCGTCCAGACGATACAGAATATCGGCGGGGTTTTGGATGTCGGCGCGTCCCGCAATATCTTTGATCAATGTGGTTCCGATCAGCGACATGAACGCTCCGGGTACGCCGTGTCCCGTCGAGTCGGCGCAAACGATGAGCAGGCGGTTGTTTTCGGGGAAATAATCGAACCAGTAGAAGTCGCCGCTGACAATGTCGCGCGGACGGTAGAATATAAAAGCTCCGGCGCAGTGATCCAGCAAGGTGCTCGTGGACGGCAGCACGCTGAATTGTATGCGCTGTGCATAGTTGATGCTGTCGGTAATATCCCTGTTTTTGGCTTCGATTTCTTCTTTTTGTTCGCGAACTTCCTTTGTTCGCGCCGCCAATTCGCGTTCGAGATATTCCTGCTGAATTCGGTGGTTGCGTTCCCGCACCATGATGATGACGTATACCGCGCCGATAAAAATGATGATCATCAAGAAGATGAACCACCATGTTTTCCAGAACGGTTTCCGCACTTTCAGTGTAAAAAATATCGATTTTTCGGTACAGTCGTCGCTGTTGCAAGCCTTGATCCAAAGTTTATATTCGCCGTCGCCCACGTGATATACGGCGGTTCCTTTGTTTGTCGGCGTCGACCATTCATTTTCGTAGCTGCCCTGCAACATGTATTGATAGGTGACCGATTCGGGGTTGGAATATTGCAACCCGATGAAGTCGAATTGTACTTTGTAGTGCCCGTAAGGCAAAGTTATTGTTTTGCCGGGGTGATATATGCTGTCGCCGATGGTTACGCCCGTGAGGTTGAGCATGGGGGCTTTTCCTTGCGCATAGTCGGCGCCGATGTCATACAGCATCACGCCGTCGGTCATTCCCACCAACATTTCTTTGCTCCCGTTTACCGTCATCGCATTGGGATTCACGTCGCCCGTGATACCGTTTTCCGTGCCGTAGCCGGTAACCGTAAGGCGATCGACATTGATGCAGCTCAAACCCAAACGATGCCCCGCCCACACGTGTCCGTTTCCGTCGTAGGCCAGCGCATAACAAAATTCGGATTTCAAACCGTCCTGCGGCATGAAATGGTGAACGGTAACGGTATCTTTCCCTCTGTCGAAAAGATAAATGCCTCTGCCGAGCGTTCCCGCCCAAAGCCGTCCTTTGTTGTCTTCTACGATTGACGAAAATTCGATTTCGCCTTCATCTTCCGGCGTAAGCCTTTCTTCCCCGTTGACCGTGAGAATCGAGCTGCTGTTGGTCGCAATCCAAACAAGCCCTTTCGAATCTTTATAAATATCGCGAATGTAGTTGTGCGGAAGACGTATTTCGCTGGTAGTACCGAACTTTTCGTAACTTCCCGTTTGCGTGTCAATATGTAATACTCCGTCGCGAGAAGCAACCCACAATTTGTCGCCCGAAGAAGTAATTGCCTGTATGGCATTGGATAATGAGTTTTCCCAACGTTGAAATGAAGATACGCTTTTGGCATCTTTGGCCAGCTTGTAAAGTCCGCTTTTTTCCGTACCGATCCACAAATCGCCTTTGCCGTCTCTGTGCAAGGCCGTTATTCGATCGGCCGGAACGCCGTTGGCATGCCTCAACACGGTTGTTTTTTGTTCGGCGTCGGAGGTTATTTTGACAATAGCGCCCTGCCCGGCAATCCAATATTCCGAATCATTGACCGAAGAGATAGCCGTTGCATTGTTGCCGACAGGCTCTATGTTTTCAAAAAACGAGAATGCCAGATTGGTAATGCTTGCTGCGCCTTGTCCGTAGGTGGCTACCCAAAGGTTTCGACGGTTGTCGAAAAACACCTGTTTGATATCGTTCGTGCCCAATCCGTTGCCGGCATTGTAATTATTTATCTTTTCGACGGTTTTGTCCGGAGAAAGACGAATGCGGAAAAGACCTTTTCCGTAAGTGGATATCCAAAGATTCTTTTGAAAGTCTTCGCATATCGATTGCACTCGGGCATCTTCGAGATCGGGTATGTGCAGCGCCTTAACGGACAGCTCATCGCCGTTGACGACGACATCGTAAATACCGTCTTCTTCCGTGGCAACTCGATACCCGCCTTCCGACAATGAGATGATTGCCGGAATGGAAATGTAGGACAAGGTATCGGCTTTCGCAGCTAAGGACAAGGGTTCATCTTCCTTATAGTTATAAAGATACAAACCATCGTCGCAACCAACCAATAATTTGTTGTTTCCGGCGAAGCAAATGGAGTGAATTAACTTGTCGTCCGATTCGAGCGAAAGATATTCGATTTTGTTTTCTTTGATGCGGGTAATTCCCTGTTTTTGCGTGGCAACCAATATTTCGCCTCCGGGGGCTTCTATTATTTGGTTGATGTTTGTGGCGCTTCGAGACGTATCGGCAACCGTGAAATCGTACCCGTCATATCGTATCACAAGCCCGTTGTTGTAGCCGAACCACAAATTTCCGTTCTTGTCGCCGAAAGCTGCCGAAACATTCGAAGAAGGCAGATTTTCGTTGTCGGGCGACGAAAACCGGAATCCGTCGTAACGGCATAATCCCGTTCCCGTGGCAAACCAAATAAATCCGTGTTTATCCTGTGTGATGGCGTAAACAGCGCTATGACAAAAGCCTTTGTCGACGACGCCGTACTTTTGGAACTTATACACCTGAGCGTTACCGATGCTGCACAACGACGCCAACATCGTCGTCCAAACCGCCATCGATACGATTGCTTTCCTCATTGCGGATTACCTTGTTTAGGATAGTTATTACGGTTATTTTTTAGAATTGACTTTGCGTGCGCCCGCTTTGTACTGATACTTGGGCACGCCGCCTATCGGACTGCTGTAGAATTGCAACAGTTCGCCGCGTTGGTTGCGGACATTGATCACCACATTATTGTTCTTTACCGGAGGAGGTGTTTGTTTTTTGATGAATTGAAAATCGAGTGATTTTCCTTTTTCGCCTTCCATAATGGCAAAATCGCTTACAGCCCAAACATTTTCTCCTGAAACTAAGCAAAATTGTTCGCGGCGTACTTCGGAGGAAACACGGATCATACCGTCGTTATCCCAATCGAAATTTTGTTGCTGTACTTTGATACATTCGTGATCTATATAAGGATAGATATGCGATACTTCTTTCGGGTTGTCGTGCATACGGAACGAATATTCGTATGAAAAAGCGTTACCGCCCTCGATGGGAATATTCTCGTTGGCCGACGTGCTCAAAAAATAACGGTACATATTTCCGTCGTCGCCCGCCACACCGTCGCAAATCACTTTGAAAATATAACTGCTGTATTTGGGCACAAGCTCGCCTTCGGTAGGATTGAACGGCCCGAAAGTGTACCATTTATTATCGTATTTCGGGTCGACGCCGAATGTTTTCGTTGCCAACAGGTTGCCGCTTTTGTAATTTCCTTCCGGTTGGATTCCTTGTGCATCGGGATGCGTGAAAGCCTCTTTGCCTCCGTATACGGAATATTGCATTTTGGTATCGAAAAATCCGTTTATTTCATCGAACGCGCCGCCGGTATCGGGATCGAACACGCGAATATACACCATTCCTTTGTATGTTTCGGGAACAACAAAGAAAAAAGTTTGCGAAAAATCATCGTCTCCCCACTTAATTTCGGCTTTTTTTCCGAAAGTCATCAGAAACGGAATATTTTCTTCTTCGGACGGTACGGCTTGCGCCTGCACATTGAAGCCGATAAACAACAAAACAACAAAAATAAAATATCTCTTCACTGCTCTATAATTAACTATTCTTAAGTCTACTTGCGCCAATGCTTTGTCACGAAAGTATTCTTACAACAAATGTATACGTTTTTTTACAAAAGAAGGTTACATCCGATCGGTTTAACCGGATGTTTTTTTTTTTTTCGCATAAAATTTATGTATTTTCATCAATCGATTTATATATTTGCATAAAAATTTCCATCATGATTGAAAGAGATATTTGTCCGCGACTGATGTATTATTCGGAAAAATTTCCGGTATTGACGTTAACCGGCCCTCGCCAATCGGGGAAATCTACATTGCTTTCCGCCTGCTTCCCCGAATATAATTATGTTTCTTTGGAAGAACCGGATATTCGGCTACAGGCAGAAGCCGATCCGAGAGGTTTTTTGAATAATCTTCGCGGTAAAACGATTATCGACGAGGTCCAATATGTTCCCGATCTGTTTTCTTACATACAGACGCGTGTCGACAAGGAAAACGTATCGGGTATGTACCTCCTTTCGGGGTCTCAAAACTTTCTCTTGATGCAACGTATCACACAAAGCCTTGCGGGACGAACCGCAATTTTGAAATTAATGCCTTTTTCTTTTTCCGAATTAAAGAAGGCAGGTCGGGTGCCCGAAACGCCGGACGAGTTGATCTTTACCGGCGGCTATCCCCGAATTTACGATAAGCACATAAAACCGGACGAGTTTTATCCGAATTATATCCAAACATACGTGGAACGTGATGTTCGGTCGTTGCGAAACATTGCCGATTTGTCTTCGTTCATTCGTTTCGTCAAGTTGTGTGCGGGACGAATCGGGCAATTGCTCAATTTGTCCTCGCTGGCCAACGATGCGGGAATCACAACCGCTACCGCGCAGGCATGGTTGTCGGTATTGGAAACAAGCTATATCGTTTTTCAATTGAAACCCTATCATAAAAATTTCAATAAGCGGCTTGTCAAATCTCCGAAATTGTATTTTTACGATACGGGTTTGGCTTGTTCGCTGCTGATGATCGAAAGTCCGGGTCAATTAAATACGCATTATCTGCGAGGCGAGTTATTTGAGAATTATGTGATTGCCGAATATTTGAAGAAACTGTATGCAGATGTAAAGGAGCCTTCCTGCTATTTTTGGCGGGACAGCAACGGCAACGAAGTCGATTTGCTTCTCGAAACCGTGACCGGACTCGAAGCCGTGGAAATAAAATCGAGCAGTACCATGAATTCCGATCATTTCAAAGGGTTGCGTTATTGGCAGGAACTTACCGACGCTTCACCGGACTCCTGTCGGGTTGTATATACCGGCGAAACGGCCTACCAAACCGACAAAGGAAGTTATGTTCCGTGGAAAAATTGGCCTGCATTTTAAAAACCGAAAACACATTAAATCAATATGATGAAAAGACGGCATTTTCTTCAAACAATGGCTTCGGGCGCATTGGCCGCAAGCATCGGCCCGTTGGCCGGAAAAGTGTACGGTACGGCCTCGGTGCCGCATTCCCGCCCCGACGGCGGCATCAAACGCTTCGGCGACGGCCGCGATTGGTTTTTCGAAAAGCGTTTCGGGATGTTCGTGCATTGGGGGATATACGCTATTCCCGCATGGCACGAGCAACACCAATGGCGCGCCCGTGTGTCGCGTTCGGAATACGTGAAGCTGGCGAAGAAATGGAATCCCGTGCAATTCGAACCCGAACGGTGGCTCGATCTGTTGCAGGAAACGGGCATGAAATATCTGTGCTTCACCACCAAGCATCACGACGGTTTTTGTATGTGGGATACCGCACAAACAACTTTTAACGTGATGAATACGCCTTACAAGCGCGATATCGTGGGGATGTTGGCCGATGCTTGCCATAAACGCGACATTCCGCTGTGTTTGTATTATTCCATCGCCGATTGGAACCACCCGAACTATCCGAACCAAGGTCGTCACCACGAACTGCCGCCTCAACGCGGCGATTCGCCCGATTGGGAGAAATACACGGAATTCCTGAAAGCGCAGGTACGCGAGCTTTGCAGCAATTACGGACGCATACACGGCTTTTGGTGGGACATGAATGTGCCCGAACACAAAGACCCGTCCGTCAATGCCATGATCCGCAAGCTGCAACCCGATGCGGTGATCAACAATCGCGGGTTCGACGAAGGCGATTTCGGCACGCCCGAACGCGATTTCGAGAAAGACGATAAAGTTGCTTTCGATCGGCCCACCGAGGCTTGTCAATCGGTCGGCATGGAAAGCTGGGGTTACCGCGCGGATGAGGATTATTACACCGACCGGCACTTGATGCGCAGCATCGACCGCTATTTGTGTCGCGACGCCAATTATTTGCTGAATGTAGGGCCTACGGCGGAGGGCGTCATTCCGAAGGAAAGCGCGGAAATACTTCGCCGCATCGGGCAATGGTACCGTTCCGTCAAGGAGTCGCTGGAGGATGTTCGGCCCGTTTCTTCATTAACGACCAATCGCGACGTAATGCTGACGCAACGCGGCAAAACCGTTTATGTGCATTTGAATAAAGACCCGCAAGGCAGCGGCGTTAAGTTGCCGCCGTTGACAACGATGCCCGAAAAAGCCGTATTGTTGAACGACGGGCGCACCGTCGAAGCGGTGGTCAACCTGACGCCCGGCGATCATGCTTCGCAACAGCCGGTGCTTCGCTTGCGGAATATTCCCGTCAACGAATCAGCAAATACGGTTCCCGTGATCAAATTGACATTCAATCGGATTCCGGGACAAACGAACGCCGACTCGGGCGCAACGTTCGAAACATCGGAAGAGTAGGAGAGGGGAGAGAATTACCCGTTTTGTTGAAAATCGCGTTTCAACAAAACCATTTTGATGGCCGTCACGGCAGCTTCCACGCCTTTGTTGCCGTGTTTTCCGCCGGAGCGGTCGAGCGCCTGTTCGATATTGTTGGTAGTAAGCACTCCGAATATGACGGGTATTTCGAAATCGATCGATATTTGTGTCAATCCTGCGGTGACGCCTTGGCAAATGTAGTCGAAATGCGGCGTTTCGCCCCGAATTACGCAACCGATGCAGATGATGGCATCCACCGAAGTGTAGCCGGCCATCATTTGCGCGCCCGCGGTCAATTCAAAACTTCCGGGAACGTGACGTACGATAATATCGTCGGCGTTTGCACCCGCTTCTTCCAACGTTTGCACGGCGCCTTCCTTCATGGCAAAAGTAACCTCGCTGTTCCATTCCGAAACAAGAATACCGATCTTCATACCCTTTGCCGAGGGAACTTCACCGTGTTGAGAGAGATTTTGTGTTGACATTTATGTGTTGCGTATCAATTACCGCCTTCTTGTTTCAATCTCACGCGTGTGATGTATTTGTCGATGGTTCGACCTTCGGTGCTGACGGCGTAATCGGTTTTGATGCGTTCGTATAATTTGGCGGCTTCCGTATATTTTCCTTCTTTTTCCAGCAAAACACCGGCACGGAACAGGTACAGAGGCGAGGTAAAATCGTTGCCTTTATGTTGTTCGGCGGCTTTTATGTAAAATTTCACGGCTTTGTCCGAATCGCCGAGTTGCACGTGCGCATCGCCGATTCCGCCCAAGGCAAGGCTCGACAGGATGCGATCATCCGAACTGAATTTGCTCAAATATTTGATAGCGTCTTCATATTCGCCCAAGCGCAAACAACAGATGCCGGCATAGTATTTTGCAAGTTTCGCCGACGGGGTGAACCGATAATCACTCATGATATCGAGGAATCCCGGATTATTGTTGTCGCCGTTCAGTGCTAAATCCCAATTGTCTTTTTCGAAATATTGTTCGGCAGGAAACATTTGCGCCGCAGCGTCCACCGATTTCCGATCGACATAGAAACGCTGGAATGCCATATAAAGCACCACAACACCCAGTATGACGCAAACGCCCCATACAATCTGCTTTTGATAAGTTTCTATAAACTGTTCGGCTTTGGTCAGGGCATGTTCTACTCCTTCAACTCTTACTTCGGCTTTGTCGTTCGTTTTCTTGGACATATAATCAATTCGGCTTTTAAAAATTTGCGCAAATGTATAAATTCGAATCGAGTAATAAAAATTTTCCTGAAAATAGTTATTGACCTTCCGGCAAAACAAAGCGTGCGTTCGAAAAAATTAATTGTACTTTCGAAAAAAATCTCTCATACAAAAAATCAAATTTATCCCGTATATTTGCATGTTATCTTTGCATAATTTTCACACACCGAATGATTCGAGGACATTGTACCATACCAATCCGGATAAATCGCATTGCAGGCATCGTGTTTTTGTGGTGCTTTTGCATGCATGTGCACGGACGTTCGTTTTATGTGAATGCGCGGTCGGGAGACGACGACAACAGCGGTCGTTCGCCGCGGTATGCTTGGAAGACGCTTCGGCAGGTTAACATTACGACCTTCGAGCCGGGCGATACGATTTTGTTTCGCGCGGGACAGACGTGGGAAGGGATGCTTTTTCCGAGAGGATCGGGTAAGCCGGGATTGCCGATCGTCATTACCAAATACGGCGGTATCGAAAAACCGAAAATACACGGGGGACATGCAGATCCTTACGAGTTTGAGGGGATTCGCACCATTCAAACCGTATTGTTGTACAACCAGCAACATTGGGTGATCAGCAATTTGGAAATCACCAATATGCCCGATAATGTGATCGAGGATTTTGATGATAACGGGTACGAGCGGCGACGCGGTATTTTTGTTGCGGCTTCGGATACGGGCGAGTTGCAGGGCATTACCATCAAGAATAATTACATTCACCATGTGAAGGGCAACGATACGAAGGATTTTCGCGGAAGCGGAGGAATTATGGTGGCGGTGTTGGGAAAACGGGAGCCTTCGTTTTTCAACGGGGTGTATATTCTCGATAACCGGTTATACATGGTGAATCGGACGGGCATCGGGGTCAGTTCATACTGGCAACGGCGTCCGCGCGAAGGTTTTTTCCCCGATTCGTGGATGGATAAGATGGGGCGTTATCAGGCAAATTTGAATGTGGTGATTCGTGGCAACGACTTGGAAAGTATCGGCGGCGACGGTATTGTGCCGCAAACATCTTTCAAGGCATTGATGGAATGCAACAGGGTAAACGGCGCGGCATCACGTTCGGAAAGCTACAATGCGGGGTTGTGGGCGTGGAACAGCGATTCGGTGTTGATTCAATATAACGAGGTGTGGAATACGCGCACCACGCGCGACGGTATGGCTTTCGATTGCGATGCTTATTCGACGGGGAATATTTATCAATACAATTACAGCCACGACAACGAAGGCGGTTTTTTGTTGCTGCACGGTTATTCTCGCGATGTGCCCGACGCCAAGAATGTGGGGCATATCATTCGGCACAATATCAGCATGAACGACGGGAATGCGTTGCTGCATGTGTACGGTTCGGGGCATACCCAATCGGTCATACACAACAATCTGTTTTACAACATATCGAGCAATGTGCGTCCCATCAGGGTCGAGGGTAAGCCTTCGGACATCAGGATTTGCGACAATATTTTTTATGTTCCCGATATGACCGAATGGACGGGTATTCATGCTTTCGGTGATTTTCGGTTTTCGGGTAACACGTTTTTGGAAACCGGCGACGACGATATTCCCGAAAAGGAGGTAAATATCATCAAAACGCCGACGCTTCAGGATTTATTCAAATTGCTGAATTATCGTAAGGGCGACGACATATCCGGCATTGCCATCAACCCGAAAAATATACGGCAATTGTGGAAGTTGATTTTACAGAACCGGGACGAACCGGTTTCAAATGACCGACTTTCCTTGCAACAGTGAACGTGCCGCCGGCATTACAACATTTCTTTCA
>JAVBRP010000314.1:0-6738 GCA_031547815.1 Bacteroidales bacterium
GTAATCAAATATTTTAATAAAATGAGTAACAATATAATAGTAATTAATCCCACCGAGTTGAGAACAAACATAAAAAAGTTTTTGAACCGTGCGGAAAGAGACAGGGTAGTCATAAAGAGCGGGAAAAAGTACTATGAGCTTACCGTAAGCGAAGTAATTTACGCCAACCCGAACCCGAGTCCGAGCGGGGACGAATGGTTTGAAGACCCCGAGAATGTGAAAATCGTTAAAGAAGGGATTGCGTCGTACAAGGCCGGTAAGGTAAAAAAATTCGACGATACCAAACTAAAGAATGCGCTTAAATGAACTATGAAATAAAGTATACCGAAAAAGCGGAAAAGCATTTAGAATATTTCATTTATTCGGGCAATAAGGCCGTTTTACGTAAAATTGACACCTTGATTGACGAGTTGAAAGAACATCCGTTTGAAGGAACGGGAAAACCCGAATTATTGAAATATGCTCTTTCGGGCTTATGGTCGCGAAGAATCAACAAGGAACACAGGTTAGTTTATTTGGTTGAAAACGATATAATTACCGTTGTGGTTATATCGATGAAAGGACATTATGATAATCAATAAATGATAAACTTTACCCCTTTACTTTGGCACAAGGTCTACATTTCCTTTTGACTTATTCAAATCTAAATATTTGACTATAATAAATATGAGCTATATTTGACTTTTTGCCCCTATTTTGGCATGAAGCCCAAATTCCCCGTAGGGGAGAAAAACGTCAATAGACGGGATGCAATACGAATTAAATTGCACGTCAGGGCATCAACGAATGCGAATTTTTACACTGCCGACATATTTTGCGCTTGATCGCGTACTCTTCGGATTTTGACATAATAATTGTTCCGTGATATTTTCCCGACATTTTCCGGAAAAATCATTAATTTTGTTGCTTCAAATAAGTAAAACACAATACGGATGAAATATTTAAAATTACTTTTCGCGGCGCTGTTTCTCATGTTGAGCGGCCACGGATTTGCACAAGGACTGAAAGCGTTCACATTGCCCAACGGATTGAGCGTATTTGTATGGGAAGACAGTTCCAAACCCGATGTGATCGGGATGGTGTCGGTAAAGGTCGGTTCGAAAGACGATCCCTCGAACCTGACCGGGTTGGCGCATTACTTGGAACATCTGTTGTTCAAAGGAACAACGAAGATCGGCGCTTTGGATTGGGCCAAGGAAGAGCCGCTCTACAAGCAGATCATCCAAAAGTATGATGAAATGGCCGAGACGACCGATCCTGCCAAGAGGAAAGCGCTTACCGAAGAAATCAACCGACTGAGTATCGAAGAAAGTAAGATCAGCTATTCCACCGAATTCACGGCGCTTACCGAAGGGGTGACCGGGGGAAATTCATTGAATGCAGGGACAAATTTTGATTATACGATATATCATAATAATTTCCCTCCGGAAGAAATCAATCGTTGGTTGGAATTAAATTCCGAACGGTTGATCAATCCCGTATTCCGCGGCTTTCAAGCCGAGTTGGAAACCGTGTATGAAGAATACAATATGTATCAAGACAATCAGTTTTCTCAAATATTGCAATTTTTGCGGGAAAATATTTTCTCCGGACATCCCTATTCGCGTGATGTCATCGGATTGGGCGAGCATTTGAAAAATCCGCAATTGAGCAAGTTGGATGAATTTTTCCGCAAATGGTATGTTCCCGGCAATATGGCCTTGATTTTGGTGGGGAACGTGAAAGCCGAAGATATTATACCTGCGGTCAAAAGCACTTTCGGCCGTTTGGAAAAACGCGAACTGCCTGTGCCGATCCAATACCCCGAAGCCGTACTCAAAGGTCGAAAGGAAGTAAGCGCCAAAATCAGCCCGATGCCGCAAGTTTTTTTGTGTTATCCGGGGGTGACCGAAAATCATCCGGATAAATTAGTCCTGGATATTTGCACTTCCATATTGAGCAACTCGAGCAACACCGGGCTTTTGGATAAACTGAGCATCGACGGCGATGTGGCCGATGCCGGGGTTGAGTTGTCTTTATTAAAAGAACAGGGGCGCATTATCGTAACCGCCGTACCTTACTATGACGTGAACCAGCGCCGGTTTAATTCGCTGAAAGCAACGGAAAAACTGCTGTTGACCGAAATCAAAAAATTGCAGGAAGGGAAGTTCGACGAACAATTGGTGCAAGCCATCAAAGGCAAAATGATCCGCTCCTACGACGTGGGGTTGGAGTCGTCCCGACAAATTATCAATAATTTATCGAATATCTTTATCAATGAAATCGATCCCGGCGACTTCCTGAATTACAAAGAAATTGTGGCCAATATCTCCATAGAGGATATAAAAGCTGCCGCCAAGAAATATTTCGGTAACGATTATATGGCTTTAATGCTCAATCAAGGAAAACCGGGCAAAAAAGAAAAGATGGTGAAACCGGAATTGGAGGCTTTGCAACCGCCGCACAACCCCAAATCGGTATATGCGCAGCAGTTCGAAGCCATGCCGGTGAAGCGCCTGCCGGTGAAATTTGCCGACATGAACGAAGTGCAAACCAAGCAGGTGAACGATCGGTCGAAGCTCTTTTATACCAAAAACCCGGAAAACAATGTCTTTACCATCACGCTCAAATACGGAATAGGGACAGCCAAAATGCCCAAACTTGAGTTGGCCGCGCAGTTGATGAACAATGCCGGGATCATGGGTATGGCCGAAGCGCAGGAGGTGAAGAAGGCGTTCAGCGAATTGGGCGCTACGTGCCGTTACCGGGTGGACGACAACTATCTGTACGTAATCATGGAGGGGTTCGAGGACAATCTGGAAACTTCGTGTAAACTGATGACGCGGCAAATACTGATGCCCAAGTTGGACGAAAAACAGTGGGATAATCTTAAAGGGCAAGCGTATTACAGCCGGCTCATCGAGAAAGACCATGCGGATAATATCAACGAAGCCATGGTCGACTATTTGCTGTACGGCGATAAGTCGGAACATATCGATCGTTTGCCGATCTCGGACATCATCGATTTGACCTACGGCAATCTCACCGGCGAATTTCAACGGGCTACCGATTACGAGGCCGAAATTCACTATGTGGGAAATTTACCGTTCGACCAAGTGTATGATATTTTGAGCAAAAACTTACCGTTGAAACAAGGCGAAAAGGTAAGCGAGTCGCCCGTCATTAAACCGTTGGTAAAATACAAGGAGAATACGGTTTATTTCACATCTTTCAACGACGCCAAGCAAAGCAGCATTCATTTCTATGTGGAAGGCGACAATTTCACCAAGGCAGACGACGTATATGCCATGGCTTTTGCCTACTATTTCAGCGAAGGTTTCAATTCCGTCGTCGTACAGGAAATACGCGAATACCGTTCCATGGCATACGCATCGGGAGGCATCGTAAGAACCCCTCCAAAACCAAACCATCCTTCCTGCTATATAGGAATGGTGGGAACCCAAGCCGACAATACGATCGAAGCCGTCGATTTGTTCTTCAAGCTGTTGACCGATATGCCCGAATATCCCGAACGCATGACGAACTTGAAAAATTATCTGCGGCAATCATTCTTGACCGCCAAACCCAATTTCCGTGGTGCAAGCCTAACGTACGAAGCATGGAAATTGGAGGGTTACGAAAAAACACCCGCCGAAGAGAATCTGGAAAAGATCGACAAGCTCACGTTCGACGACCTCAAGAAATATTACGAGGAACATGTCAAAGGAAAGAAAATCGCGATCAGCGTGGTGGGCGATCCGCGGCAAGTAGACGTAAAAGCATTGGAAAAATACGGCAAAGTGGTACGGCTGTCGCCGAATAAGCTGTTTTCCGAGAAATAAAACGATCGAAGTTACATTTCGCGTTTCGTTTCATCAAAATTTGAGAGAGGCATTCCCGTTCGGGGATGCCTTTTTTTATCGAATACCCGTTCGATAATCCCGGCCGACACGCGGATTCGGATCGAAAGAACCGAATTTCGGTTTTGCGGGATGCTCCTGCCGCATCAATTTTTCTTTTTCGCATAACATTTAACCCGACCGTTTGTTATTATACGAAAGTATTTTGAACCCGAATATTACACACTTCACGCAGTCAAGTTTTACCTTCGTCGAGATCGAAAACTCGGTTGTGCATTCGTACTTTTCGTCTTTGCGCAATAATCACGCAAAGACACCGAGTACAAAATCATCCCGCGTGAAGTATAATCCATTTTGATGTTTTATTCAAAATTCTTACAAAATCGTGCAGTTTTTTTTGCGGCAACAATAAACCTCGTGAACTTGTCCCGTTCGGAAATGGAGCAGACTCGCGAACATTCCGAACAATGCATAAACCGCATTGCTCGAACATCATAAAAGTTGTAATTGTTATTTCATACAAATGAACCGGAATATTTTAATCACTTCAATAGGCTCTTTTTCGGCCGATTGCACCATTAAGTCGCTGCGCGAAATCAATAAAGGGCCGGTTATCGGGTGCGACATTTACCCGCGAGAGTGGCATGCGGTATCGTCGGAATTCGATGCGGTTTTGAAGGCTCCGCCGGTATACGACTATCGGGAATTTTATACGTTTATGATCGATGCATGCGCGAAATATTCCATCGATATGATCATTCCGTTGACGGATGTCGATATCGACTTTTTTGTGCAAACGCGGAATCTTTTTGCGGAAAAAGGAATCGTTGTTACCATCGCCGACAATCATTTTTTATCCGTAGCCAGAGATAAATTGAAGTTGAATATTTTTTTTGCGAAAGACCCAAACGTGCAGCATATTCGGTCGTATTCAAAACACGAAGTAAATTTCAAATCGTATTTCCCGTTGATTGCCAAACCCAAAAACGGACGAAGCAGCGAAGGTATTTTTTATATCAACTCCAAAGAAGACCTGAATAACAGCAAAATAACCGACAATTACATTTTTCAGGAAATCATCGACGGAACCATTTGCGCCGTCGATTATGTCAGGTCGCCGCTTACGGGCAACGATTTCGCTTTGCCGAGAAATGAACTGATAAGAACCAAGAACGGGGCCGGTATCACCATCCGGACTTTCAAATGCGATAAGTTGCGGAAATTGGCAAGCTACATCGGCAACAAATTGAATGCTGTCGGGTGTATCAACATGGAATTCATCTCGAACGAAGGGGAATATTATCTGATCGACATCAACCCGCGTTTTTCGGCAGGCATCGGGTTTTCGAAATTGGCCGGCTACGATTTCGTGAAAAGCCATGTCGAATGTTTTTTCAATCGCGATATATTACCGCCGGCGGATTACAAATGCATCATCGCCCAAAAAAGAATGGTCGATGTGGTGAACGCAGTGCTGCGTGAGCCGAACTGTGTTCCGGAACGCATGGCGGAGCACAGCATAGCCTGATTATCGATAAAGCGCCGGATCAACCGCATCAAAATAAAATGTGTTGACATTTTTTCATTTGCGTACATTTTTTAACCGCGAACGACACGAATTTTCACGAATTACGATTCGCGGATAAAAATTTTGATGCGGTTACCGTTGTCAAATAAGTTTCGCAGTCGGACGCAGAACCTGCAACTATCAGAAACTCCCCGAAAAATCGCCGGTCATGCGCGGTTCTCCGTAAAACTGCAAATCAAACTTGATACTGTATTTTTTCTCGTCAAGTTTCTTTATCAATAACGAACCGCCGGATACAATCGTTCGATGTCGACCTTGAAGTTCATCAGCATCCTTTCCTATTAAATACCTTCCGCCAAATCTTTCACCTGTATTAATGTATGCATACATACCCCATTTCATGTCGGAGTAGTTTTTACCTTCGAGCGAAACGGTCTTTCCCAACATATCGTCGGCTATCATAAATTCTATATCATGTATGCCTTCCGGCCAATCAAGAACCAATTTCGTATACCCGTTCTCGATAGTATACGACTCCGCCGTAAGAGGATATGTCATGTTTTCGTATGTTATCGAATTGGTGCTTTCTTCTTCATTCGGATCATCTTTTGAACAAGATAACAGCATCAAAGATACCGTAAAAAACAGGATACTTTTAAAAATGTGTGTGTTGATGTTCATCAAATTCTGCACTAATATGGTTAAAAACTGAATTTTGAATTTTACAAAAATATAAATAATGTAAAACATAATACAGATAATTATCGGAATTTATACGATTTTTTATTTTCGCCGATGCGGAAATAATTTGTAATTTTGCGACTTTCGTCACCGGCCCATGAAAAATCGCGAAACGCAAATCATCCGCAAACGGTTGCTCAGCTCGTACGCCACGTCCGTCATCAGCATCGCATTGGTGTTGTGTATGCTGGGCGTGATCGGCATTTTATTGTTGACAGCGCACCGCATCAGCAAATACGTGAAGGAAAATGTCGGCTTCTCGGTTTTTCTGAAAGATCAGGTGAAAGAAGCGGACATTTATCGTTTGCAGAAAACGTTGGATGCCGAGTCGTACGTACGATCCACACGTTATATCACCAAAGAGGACGCTGCAAAAGAGTTCACCGAAGAATTGGGCGAGGATTTTGTCGGCTTTCTGGGATACAACCCGTTGTCGGCTTCCATCGAAATACGCTTGGATGCGCATTATGCCAACAACGACAGCATCGCAAAAATCGAAAATCGATTGCAGTCTTTCGATGAAGTAAAAGAAGTATCGTACCAAAAGTCGATGATCCACATTCTGAACGAAAACATCGAAAAAATAAGCCTTTTTATTCTCGCATTCAGCGCGTTGCTGTTTGTGATTGC
>JAVBRP010000367.1:0-6345 GCA_031547815.1 Bacteroidales bacterium
TCAAGGAAAATTGTCCGGATATTCGAAATACCAAAGCGGCGGATATTTGCCGCGTTTTGGAAGAATATACTTCCGACATTACGATATGCGACCCGTGGGCCGATGCCTGCGAGGTAAAGCGCGAATACGGTTACGACATCCGTAACGAAATGCCGACGGGGAAATACGATGCCGTATTGTTGGCCGTGGCGCACGATCGGTTCCTCGAATCGGATATACGAGGCTTGCGCAAACCGTTATCGGTGGTGTACGACATCAAAGGCGTATTAGACAGGACGGAGGTCGACGGCCGATTGTAATTCGTCGATAGTTTCGGATCGGGAATGAAGACACAGTAACATTTCCGGTTTTCCCGCCGATTTCGCAGATTCGGCTGATTTTTTTCTGCTATGATCGGCGTTTTCTGCGGGATATAAGACATAATTGATCAAGTCGAAAACCGGGATTTTTATTTTGAACGCATTCCTTTGGGAACGAAACCGGAATAATTTGTTCGAAAACGGCACCGGTTCGGGCATAATCTTTGTCGGCCGATACGAACAATATGACGCAATATTCGTATCTTTGCACAAATTTAAGTAAGCAATGTTATCAACGATACTTTTCATCAGCGGGGGCGAAATATTTGTTATTTTGCTTGCCATATTGATATTTTTCGGAGCCGATAAGATTCCGGAATTTGCCCGCATGATGGGTAAGGGAGTTCGCGAGTTTAAAAAAGCGACCGACGATATCAAACGCGAATTCAGCGAAAATACTTCGGGTGTGATGGACGATATCAAATCGATCGGTAACGATTTGTCCGATACGCTGACCAAAGAAGTGTCGGAACCGATGGAGCAAACCGCCAACGAAACAGCTTCCGCATTTGACGAATATGCGCAAGACCCGTATAATTCCGATTATTATTACAATAATCAAGATTATAATACCGAATACGGCAACGAATATCAAACCGAGACGAAACCCGACGCGGAGCCGGGCGCTTCGCAGGAGCCGGCAACCGTTTCGGACAATAACGCTTCAACGGAAGTATCGGAAAAACCGGCGCAAGAACCCGGCGAAGAACCCAAACCTGCGGAGGCATGATTCGCGGCGAAAACATCACCAAATCGTTCGGCAATCTGCAAGTTCTGAAAGGTATCGACATTCGCATACCGCAAAGCAAGATCGTATCCATAGTCGGAGCCAGCGGGGCGGGCAAAACCACTCTGTTGCAGATACTCGGCACATTGAGCCGTCCCGATTCGGGAAAGGTTTTTATTGACGGTAAAGAAGTCAGTCGGCTGAACGAAAAAGAGATAGCGCAATTTCGCAACCAACATATCGGGTTCGTATTTCAATTCCACCACCTTTTACCCGAATTTACGGCGCTCGAAAATGTCTGCATTCCGGCGTATATCCGCCGCACATCGAAAGATAAAGCGCAGCAAAAGGCCAAAGAACTGTTGTCTTTTCTCGGCCTGGCCGACCGTATGGATCATAAACCCGACGAGCTTTCGGGAGGCGAGCAGCAACGGGTTTCGGTGGCGCGCGCCCTGATTAACGACCCGATGGTGGTATTTGCCGACGAGCCTTCCGGGAATTTGGATTCGCACAACAAACAGGAACTGCACAGTTTATTTTTTACCTTACGCGATACTTTCGGACAGACCTTCGTCATCGTAACACACGATACACATTTGGCGGAAATGTCGGACATTCAATACGAAATGAACGACGGAAAAATGGTTTGAAGTTTAAGGTTTAAAGTTTGAGGTTTGAAGTTTAAGGTTCCGAGCGCTGTTATTCTTCATTCTTACCTCTTACCTTTCACCTTTCACCTCTTACCTTTTATACTTTGTCACTCGTCACTAAAATATCGCCGTAGGCTCATCTCACGAAGTAAATATCTTGAATCAAAAAATCGTCATCATCAAATATAATGCGGGAAACATATTTTCCGTCGATTATGCTTTGCGACGCTTGGGCGTGAAAGCGGAAATAACCGACGATCCGCAAAAAATCCGCACGGCCGATAAAGTCATATTTCCGGGAGTGGGAGAAGCGTCCACCACCATGCAATACCTTCGGCAACATCAAACCGATCGGCTGATATGCAGTCTGCAACAGCCCGTGCTGGGTATTTGCATCGGGATGCAACTGATGTGCCGCAAGTCGGAGGAGGGCAATACGCACTGTTTGCATATTTTCGACGAGGACGTGAAACGTTTCGCTCCTTCTCCGGGCATTAAAGTGCCGCATGTAGGTTGGAACAGCCTGCAAAACATGCGTTCGCTCCTGTTCGACGGCCTTCCCGACAATCCTTACGTCTATTTCGTACACAGCTACTATGCGGCCGCAGGTACGCACACCGTCGCAACATCCGAACATCCGCATATTTTCTCAGCCGCTTTACAACACAACAATTTCTACGCACTGCAATTTCACCCCGAAAAAAGCGGAGAAGTCGGGGAAATCATCCTGAATAATTTTATCCGAAAAATCTGATCCCGGGTTTATAACCTATCCGGGATATTTTGTAAGTCACCTCTCTCCCCGACCCTCTCTCCACAAGAGAGAGGGAGGCGCGCTTTCCGGCCGGATCGGTTACTGCGCAAGGGCCCGCCTGAACAACGAGTCGGGCAGGCTCCCCTCTCCTTGTGGAGAGGGGCGGGGGGGAGAGGTTTTCGGAACGCACTCAAACTCCAAGTTTCTGATTACATTGCCCAACCTCAAACTTCAAACTTCAAACTTATTTCACCGCAGCGCCGTCAGACACGCCCGCGCATGCGTGCAAGCTCTTCGGCCGCAATGTTGTGTATGTGTTCGGCAACTTCGCGTACCGACATGTCCTTAAAGTCATCGTAAGGCACCGGCGGGAGGATGTGCAGACATACGGCCTGCTTGGTGCGCGGAAGAAATCCCTTTTCGGGCAGGGCTTTTGCGGAGCCGTCGAGCACCATGGGCACGATGTCCGCTTGTTGTTGCAATGCGATATGAAAAGCGCCTTCCTTGTAGGCCCTCAATTCGCCGTTGCGCGAGCGTGTGCCTTCCGGGAAGATCATCACCGAACTGCCGTTTTTCAGATTCTCGATGCATTGCCGGATCATTTTCCGTTGGCTCTTCATGCTGCTGCGGTCGATTTGGATGTAGCGGTTCAGCCACATGTTCCAGCCGATGATGGGGATTTTGAACAATGATGATTTGGCCACCCATTTGAAATGCAGAAATATGCGGTAGATAATCAGAATATCGAGCATCGATTGGTGGTTGCACGCCATGACGTATGCTTTTTTCCGGTCGACATTTTCGCGCCCGACGATGGTAACGCGCCACAACGGGCTGAGCCATGTGTAACACGATCCCCAGAAGCAGGAAAATATATGCAGCGCCGCCAACCGGCGATCGAACGGCGTGGTGAAGATACGCAACAGAACGGCAACAGGCAGGTACACGAGCGAGGTTACCAGAAACAGGAGAACAAGGTATACGGCGACAATGTAATAATACATCGGGGAATGAAGAGTGAAGAATGAAAAATGAAGAATAATTTTTTTTATGATTGATTCGGGAGTCCGTCTTTTTCGTCATCCGGCGCCGGAGCGGTCGAGAGGTTCACGAAAATAAACAGGACGATGATGAAACCCAAAAGCAAGACGGCGATTAACCGTCCGTCGGAAATCGATGCGCGTTCTTTCAGCGAGAAACTCAACAGGTTGGGTGTCAACGATGCCGGGTCGGGCATATCGTTGTAGTGCCATTTGTTCACCACAGTGCCTTTATGGAGCAGCGCCAATCCCGGATTGGCGCGGACGATCGTCTTGAGCGTGATCTCATCCGTAAAGCAGAACTCGTATTTCAGGCCCATGCTCGTTTTCAGCCGCTCTATTTCGCTTTGCGGCGAGGAGGTCAGGCAATAGAAACGATAACCGTTGCTGTTGCAGAATTCGGCTATCTCGACCGCTTTGTCCAACGCCGCCTTATTGCTCTTGTCCAATCTGTGGGCAACCAGCAGGAACGTATAACTTTCGTCGGACAACACTTCATCGGTAATGTCGTTGCCGTCAACGGTTGTGATGGAAAAATCGTGAATCGGAGGCTCGTATCCTTTCTTTACCAATACCGTTTTGGTATCCTTGTACACCCAAGTGGAATCGTCCCACGGATAGTCGTTTACGGGAAATTCCCTGGTCACGCCGTTCTTTTCCAGGATCACCGTCGAATGATACTCGTCGGCGGGCTTACCCTCAGGAACTTCCATTCCCTGCGGAATGTCGGAACCGATGCTGTACGGACGAAAATCGAGAATCGGCAAATGGCGATAGCAATACACCGAAAGTTCGACAAATACGATGGCAAAAACCGCCACCCAAACCCATTCCGCAATCGGACCATAAATCGGGACGTATTTTTTCCGATAAGCGAAGACAATCAGCGCCAACGCCAGCAACACCACATTCTTGTAAAAAGTCTGCCAATTGGTCAATATCAGCGCATCGCCGAAACATCCGCAATCGGTCACGGGATTGGTCAATGCGAGAATGAACGTGAGGACGGTGTAAAAGCCCATGAACAGCAATACACCCCACGCGGCTTCTTTCATTCGCAATCCCAAGATCAGCGCCACCCCGATGATAAATTCGACGGCGTTTTGCACGATGGCCAAAGTAAAGGCCGTCGGCGCCAAAAACGACAATCCGAATGCATTAAAATAGTCGATAAACTTGTAGGTTGAACCCCACGGGTCGACACCTTTCACAAATCCCGAGAAAATAAATACCACGCCCAATAATATGCGGGCCGCAACGGCTATAATCTTCATTTGTAACTGTATTTCATGGTTGAAATGTCAAAGTTATACTTTTTTTATAAACCGGACAAAAGTTTTCTACCACCGAGACACTAAGAACACTGAGGAAAAACTCTGTGTTCTTAGTGTCTTAGTGGTTCATTTTAAAAATACTCACAGGTTGAGCGGCACAGTTGCCGCAGAACGGGCGGAATACTCTCTCCGGCAAAAACTGCATTTTCGCCCGTTGCGGAATGCTTCTTCCGGATAAAAATATGTTCGCGCCCGTTGCGAAAAGCTTGCTCCGATAAAAAGGACATTTTCGCCCGTTGCGGAAAGCCCGCTCCTGCAAAAAATACCTTTTCGCCCGTTGCGGAATGCTCGCTCCGGAAAAAAATACATTTTCGCCCGTTGCGAAAAGCTTGCTCCGATAAAAAGTATATTTTCGCCCGTTGCGGAATACTACTTCCGGATAAAAAATATGTTCTCGCCCGTTGCGGAAAGCTCACTCCGGCAAAAACTGCATTTGCGCGCGTTGCGGAATGCTTCTTCCGGATAAAAGTATGTTCTCGCCCGTTGCGGAATGCCCGCTCCGCCTAACCGTGCGAGAAAACTCGGTGTTCTTAGTGTCTTAGTGGTTCATTTTAAAAATACTCTTTCAATTCCGCCAACAATACTTCCGGCACCCGGCGAGGCTTGCGGGTTTGCGCATCGACAAACACCAGCACCGTTTCGCCCGTGTTGAGCAAGGTTTTTTGCTCGTTGTACACTTCGTAGAAAAAATGAATGCGCACCGTCGGCATTTCCTTGAGAATGACCCGCAGCGTAAGAAGATCGTCGTAACGGGCCGGCTCGATATATTTGATATCCAGCGACCGGACGGGCAGCAGAATGCCGTCTTCCTCCATCGCGCGATAGGTCAACCCTACGGAACGCAACATTTCCGTACGGCCCACTTCGTAATACAACGGATAATTGCCGTAATACACATAACCCATTTGGTCGGTTTCGCCGTAGCGCACCCGTATCGATGTTTCGAAAGTATACATGATGAACGATATTTGAACGGCAAAAATAACGATCTTCCGGAGCATTATCAACACGTGCGAAAATCGCTTTTGTATACTCCGACGAATATTGTTACTTTTGCCGGGGTGAATAATATATCGGAAAGTGGTAATAGCGGTAGATTTTGACGGCACCATCGTTGAGGACAAATATCCCGACATCGGCAAGGAAAAACGGTTTGCCTTTCTGACGTTGAAAACCTTGCAAAAGGAAGGTCATCGTCTGATTCTGTGGACCTATCGGTCGGGCCGCGAACTGGACGAAGCGGTGGCGTTTTGTCGTAAGAACGGCATCGAGTTCTATGCCGTCAACCGGAGTTATCCCGAAGAAGAATTCGACGGTCCCCGAATGAGCCGTAAGATACACGCCGACATTTTCATCGACGATCGTAATCTCGGCGGCTTTATCGAATGGGGAAAAGTGTGGCAGATGATCAATAATGAGCCTTTGAATGAAGAAAAGCCTAAACGTAAATCGATATGGAGGCGATAAAGTTTCAGGTTTCA
>JAVBRP010000061.1:0-8102 GCA_031547815.1 Bacteroidales bacterium
CCCGGAAACATTTTGACACAAAAATACGACATCCGGTGCAATGATACCCGGACTTTAACAATCTTTAACGATATTGCATTGAAATACACAAACTACCGAATGGAATATACGAAGTTCGATTCGTTCTTTTTTAAAAGTTTAAAAAGAATATTTTTATTCGGTACAGAGAAAAAAACAAGGCGGGATCGGTTTCAGGAAGCAGAATGATGCAAAGCCCAATTATTCATACTATTGTTGTGTCAATGAAATAATGTCGTAACGTCATTGAGAGCGGTAGCGAAGCAACCGTAGCGAAGCGGAGTTCGACGAAGTCAATCTCGTGCTAACCAATAAGATTGCTTCGCCGTTCCTCCTCGCAATGACTCGCCAAAATAAGCTTGACATGAAACTATGTCAAACAGGCACAAAAAGATTCAAGGATCACTCAAATCACTCCCAAAAATTTCATCAGCCGTTCTTTTACTTCGTACGGCTTAACTTTCGGGCGACCCAAATCTTTTTTGGAGCCTTTCGCGGTGCGCAGATGAATGAATGTTATTTGCGGATTGCTTTGCCAAGCCTTTACGTAACGCTCCAACTCGTCTATGTCGTGCGCGCGGAAAGCGGATGCATACCCGCAAGCCGCCGCAACTTCGGCGAAATCGACGTTGTGCGAAGCCGTCGCCTGTCCGCCGGTGGAATCGTGGCAGTTGTTGTCCAACAGAATGTGCAACATGTTCGAGGGCGCATAACACGCATTGGTGGCCAACGAACCCATGCGCATGAGCAAAGCGCCGTCGCCGTCGATGGCGATCACTTTCTTGTCCGGGCGAACCGACGCCAACCCCAATGCCATAGAGCCGATGCATCCCATCGAACCTACCATGTATAAATAATTGGGCGCGTCTTCGATCTCGTACAGCTCGCGGCCCGTTGTTCCCGTAGTCGCCAGCATCACCGTATCGGCGTCTTTCAACCCGTTCAGCCGTTCCAGCACCGACAACCGCGTCGGCTTTGCATCCGTTGCCGACGAATCGGTCAACGAAACATTTTGCACGGAGGGAAGACTTTTTTGGCGCAGTTCCACCGCATCGAACGTGTCTTTTTTCACCACGAAAAAGAACGATTGCCCGCTATCGATGATACGGTCGGCGCGCTCCAACTGCTTTTCGGCTTCGGCGGCATCGCCCGAAAGATATTCCCACGGAATCTGCATCACTTCGAGAAACTTTTCGGTGATGGTGCCCATCAACTCGTGTTGCGGCTCATCGGCCAATCCCGGTTCGCCGCGAAGGCTCACGAAACCCAACACCGGAATCCGGAATGTATCATTGAGCGACGTCAACGGCGATGTGGCATTGGTCAAACCCGAATTTTGCATCAGCACCACCGATTTGTGTCCTCCGAGATACGCTCCGGCGCACACTGCCACGGCATCGCCTTCGTTGGCTGCCATCACGTAGCGGCAATCGTTGATGGCGTAGTTGATCAGGTTTTTGAGAAACGAGCACGGAACCCCGGCGTAAAAATCGAAGCCTCTTTCTTTCAGGCTACTTCCGAATGTTTGCGTTTGAAGCACTTGATAATATTTTGAATAAATAATTGAATGCGAAAAGTGCGCAAAGATAGAGAAAAAGATAAGATCGTAAAACGTGTAAGATGGTAAGACCGTAAGATTAAGAAGCATATTTTCTGATCTTACATATCTTACGATCTTACACGTCTTACATGTCTTACATGTCTTTTTCTCTATCTTTGTCCGGTTAAAAAATCACGTCACTTCATTTTTTCGTTCATGAAACATCGGTTCACGAGAGAACTCATTCACATCATCGCCCGCAATGCCTATTGGTCGGAGGCCGGCGTCGACCGTGCGCTTGTCCGGAACGTGTATGCCGGCAAACGGGCTTGGAGCAAGTTCTTCGATCTTTTCCTGTTGGCGCTCGGCGTCGGGTTTGCCGTTTCCGGGATCATTTTCTTTTTCGCCTACAATTGGGACGACATGCACAAGTTTGCCAAAATGGGAATCGTCGGAGCGCTTTTGATCGGATGCATCGTTTTTGTGCTGCGTGCGCCGACTTCCGCAACGGTTAAAAATATCGTGCTTGCCGGTGCGGCGCTGTTGGTCGGAGGCTTATTTGCCGTTTTCGGGCAAACCTATCAGACGGGCGCTGATGCTTGGCAACTTTTTTTCGTTTGGACGATATTCATTGCAGCGTGGGTCGTTGCCGCCGATTTTGCGCCGCTTTGGCTTATTTTCCTCGTATTGGTCAACACGACAATCGCTTTATTTTGGGCACAGACCCGCCCGGAAGATGTTCTGCTGCTTTGCGATATTCTTTTCTGTATCGATGCGGGATTCGTCGTCGCCTGCGAATTTCTTTTCCGGGAACGGCCCGCGAAGCAAAAACCCGTTTGGCTGCTCGATACGGTAAGTATTTGCGCCTTCGCGATCATCACTTATGCGGTCATCGAGGGGATTCTCAATCGCCAAATTTCGGATTTTTACTTGCTTTTCTCGTTTTTCTTGGCCGGAAGCGCATTTACGGCGGGTTTGATTCGCGGCATCGGCACCCGAACCGCTTTTTATCCGGCAATCATCGCCGTCTGCATCATCGCCATTATCTCGACAATGATTGCCAAACGCATCGACGATGCCGTGGGGGCGACATTTATCGTCGGAATATTTATCATCAGCGCCGTTGCCTTGTCGGTGCGCCTGATTCTCCAATTGAAAAAAATGAACCATGGAAACGAATAAAGAAATACACGATCGGCTCGAAGAAATTCGCGCATCGGAAGGTGGCGGTTTCTACTGCGACGAGGCGGCCGTCGAAACCGAATTTGCCAGGCACGAAGCTCTTTTTTCCGGAATATGGGTCAAAATATTGTCCGTTTTCGGCGGTTTTACGGCAGGCGTCAGCTTAATGGGATTTCTTTTCCTTGCGGAAATCATCAACTCGGAAGAAAGCATGTTGGTTGCGGGCGTCATCTTCACTGCGGCATCTTTGGCGGCAAGCGTCTACGTAAAAAACATCGTGCTCGATGCCGCCATCATAAGTCTTTATGTCATCGGATGCGTGTTGTCGGCAATCGGTTCGGGCAGCCCCGAGGCGGCATGTTGGCTGCTGCTTGTCATTGCGGCGATCACTGCGGTCGTTACCGACAATTATATCCTTGTTTTTATCGCCGTGCTGCTTTTTTGCGGAAGCATAGCGGGCTTTTTCTTCACGTACGAAGTCGAACGGTTCTTTCTGCCGTACGTCGGGGTATTGTCGCTCGCCCTTACCGGGATTTGTTCCGCCGAAGCGCAACTTGTCACGTCGTCGCCGAAAATCAATCGTCGCTGCAAACCCGCAATTGCCGGCATGTTCGTTTCGCTGATTGCCGGTTTCGCGGCCATCCTGCTGTTGCCGTGGTATGACAACACATTGCCCTGCATCGGCTTTATGTCGTTGTGTCTTTGGGGAAATATTTTATTCATTCTCCGAAAAGCCGTCCGGACATTCGGTCCGACATCCCTGAAAATCAAAATCGTCTTTTACTCGGTTTCCTTATTCGTATTGCTGCCCGTATTCTTCGCTCCGGCAATATCGGGCGCCGTTTTCCTGGTGTTGCTCGCTTTCCGGTTCAATTACAAAGCGGCTTTCGCGATGAGTCTCCTGCTGTTGATTTGGTCGATTGGTCAATATTATTACGACCTCAACATCACGCTCTTGGTAAAATCGGGCATACTTTTCTTCTCCGGTTTACTGTTTTTGGGCTTTTGGCTATTGTTTCACAAAACGATAAAAAATAATGACACAATATAAAAATACCATCATATTGGCGAACCTCATATTGTTGATCGGCTATTTCGCCTGGTCGACCGTGCAAAAGGAGCGCACGCTGAAAAACGGCCGGCTCGTGCTGCTCCAACTGGCTCCCGTCGATCCGCGATCGCTGATGCAAGGCGACTACATGGCTTTGCGCTACGCCATTGCTTCCAATTCGGAAATCGACGTTCCCGAAACCGGATATTACGTGTTGCAATTGGACAGCAATTCGGTCGGGGCCGTCAAGCGGATGCAAGCCGAAGCGCAACCCGCAAGCGACGGCGAAGTGATTGTTCAATACAAATTGTATGGCGATAAAATCGGCGCCGAGTCTTATTTCTTTGAGGAAGGCAATGCCGAAAAGTTCGAAAAAGCCAAATACGGCGGACTGAAAGTCGACAGGCACGGCGCGAGCATCTTGGTCGGCTTGTACGACGAGAATTTCAACCTGATCAAATGACATTTCCGATTTCCGAATCGATCCTCCGTTTCGAATCCTTCGTGCGGTTCGAAAACATCGTTCATTTCACCACAACGCGACACGGCGGCGTGAGCGGCGGCGCTTTCGAGTCGTTCAACATGAGTTGCCGGTCGGGCGACACGAAAGAAAACGCGGACGCCAATCGCGGCATCCTCTGCCGCGCGCTCGGCTTGAATCCCGACCGGCTGTTTGTTTCGCACCAAGTACACGATACGGAAATTGCCGTCATCGACCGCTATTTCTTGAATACGGGCAAGGAACAACAAATCGCGCTGTTGGCGGGAAAAGATGCGTTGCTGACATCGCTCGAAGACGTGTGCATCGCCGTGCTGACGGCCGATTGCGTTCCGATACTGCTCTACGCCGCCGACAATCGGGTTATCGGGGCAGTGCATGCCGGCTGGCGCGGAACTTGCCGCCGCATCGTACAAAAGGCAGTCGAACGAATGGTTACCGATTATGGTTGCCGTCCGTCGCAAATATATGCCGCCGCGGGGCCTTCCATCGGCCCGGAGGCTTTCGAAGTCGGCCGCGAAGTAGTTCAAGCCTTTCGCGAAAGCGGTTTCGATCCGGATTCCGTCGCTTTTGTCAATCCCCTTACGGGAAAACACCACATCGACCTTTGGGAAGCCAATCGGCAACAACTCACGGCGTCGGGCGTTCCTTCGCAACAGATCGAAATTGCGGGCATTTGCACCTGCCGAAATTCCGATCGGTTTTTCTCGGCGCGAAAAGCGGGAATCTGCTCGGGAAGGATGCTGACGGGAATCTGTATGGTGTAAGGATGCTCGGGCTTGCCGGATATTTGTAACACGTGCATTGAGGTATTGCATTCCTATTCTCCGCTGCCGGAGTTTGTCGACCGCTGATAGACCCCGGCAGCGGCAAAATGCAATAACTCTCTTCGGTAGCATGACAAATTGCAAGTGTAAGATATATCTGTTTGCAATGTTTAAAGTTCATCACGCGGCGTCGTGAACCGCTTTGCAACGTTGCAAAGTGAAATGCAGATGGTGTGTAAGATACTATGCAACGTTGCAAAGCAACTCATATTTTAATTTGATCCGCTTTTCATTGTTGCAAAGCGAATCATTTTTTGACTTCAAACACTTTCCGGCATTGCAAACCGATTTACAAGCTGTTGTAAGATGCTTTGCAACGTTGCAAACCGTTTTACGACGACGGGGAACCTGCTTTCCGGCGTTGCAAAGTATTTCACACGGCATCGTGAGCTTTTTTCGCGATTCACGTTCTTGTCTTATCTCCTCCTTGCTTTGCGTCTTCGCAAGATACCTCCGTTGAGCGACAATTCGAACGGAGATTATTTTGCCGACATATTATTGATCTTGATCCGCTTTTTGGCTTTTTCGGCAGACATACAAAAACAAAAATCCCTGCAATATGTTGATATTGCAGGGATTGTCTTACCCTTGTCGCCGTTTGGCATCTTTCTAAGTGATCCGCCCGGGGCTCGAACCCGGGACCCCATCCTTAAAAGGGATGTGCTCTACCTACTGAGCTAGCGAATCATTTCTTTCAAAAGCGGTGCAAAGGTAAGGTCTTTTTCATAAAAACCAAACCCGATTGATAAAAAACGCAAAAAATTGGAAATAAATTATCTTTCATGAATCTCCGAAATTCACCGGATGCATGGTGGTTATTGCGGTTTGGGCGATTCGGATTTGTCCGGCTAACCGACAAATAATAAAGTGCGCCGTTGTAAGATCGATTTAACCGTTTCGGCGATACCGCTTGCATCGAATCCGCATTCCTCGTGCAGTTCTTTTATGGTACCGTGTGTAATGAAGCGATCGGGGATGCCCAGCCGTTTTATGCGCACCGGATAATCGTTGTCGTTGACGAACTCCGTGACGGCGCTGCCCAAGCCGCCGACGATTGTTCCGTCTTCTACCGTCACGATGTGCTTGTGTTTACGGCAGATGACGTGCAGCAATTCTTCATCGATCGGTTTCAGAAAGCGCATGTCGTAATGGGCGGCTTGTATTCCTTCTTCTCGCAGCTTTTCGCAAGCGCCTGCAACCGAATTGCCCGCCGTTCCGATGCTGACAATCGCAATGTCGTCGCCATCGCATATCACACGCCCTTTGCCTATGGGAACCGTTTGAAAAGGCGCTTCCCAATAGGGCGTTACGCCGCGACCTTTCGGGTAACGAATCGCGAAAGGGCCGTACGTTCCGGCTTGAGCGGTATACATCAAATTGCGCAACTCCGGCTCGTTCATCGGGGCCGAGATGATCATGTTCGGTATACAACGCAGGTAGGCCAAGTCGTAGGCTCCGTGATGCGTTGCTCCGTCTTCGCCCGTCAGCCCGGCGCGATCGATGCACAAGATCACCGGAAGTTTTTGCAGAGCGACATCATGAATTATCTGATCGTAGCCGCGTTGCAGAAAAGACGAATATATGTTGCAAAAAGGAATCAAACCCTTCACGGCCAATCCCGCCGAAAACGTCACCGCATGTTGCTCGGCAATACCCACATCGAAAAAACGATCGGGAAAACGTTGCATCAAATGATGCATGGAACAACCCGTAGACATTGCCGGAGTGATGCCGACGATGCGCTCGTTTGTCTCGGCCAATTGTGTCAAGGTGTGACCGAAAACTTCCTGATAAAGCGGCGGTTGTGCCGGATTCGTCGAAACACGAATAATCTCGCCCGTTTCTTTATTGAATAATCCGGGCGCATGCCAACGGGTTTGGTCTTTTTCGGCAAATTCGTATCCTTTTCCTTTCGTGGTCAACACATGCAGCAGTTTAGGCCCGTTGATGCGCTTCATGTCTTGCAGAATGTGCGTCAGGTAATTGATATCGTGACCGTCCACAGGGCCGAAATAACGGAATCCGAGCGCTTCGAACAGATTCCCCTGTTTCATCAATACCGCTTTGACACCCCGCTCGATTTGCTGCACCAGCCGTCGCGAACGGGTATGCTTGCCCATGATGTCCCAAACCTCTTTTTTTATTTTATTGTAGGTGTACGAAGTCGTGATGTCGATCAGGTACTCTTTCAGCGCGCCCACATTCGGGTCGATCGCCATCTTGTTGTCGTTCAGTATCACCAGCATGTTCGCCCGTGCGGCGCCGGCATGATTGAGCGCTTCGAAAGCCATGCCGCCCGTGAGCGATCCGTCGCCGATGACGGCCACGGCTTGACGATTTTCGCCTTGCAGCCGGGATGCCGTAGCGATGCCCAAAGCAGCGGAAATGGAAGTCGAAGAATGCCCGACACCGAATGCGTCGTACTCGCTTTCGGCAAGGTTGGGATATCCGCTCAACCCGCCGTATTTGCGATTGGTTTGGAAAACATCTTTTCGTCCCGTAAGTATCTTATGGGCATAAGCCTGATGCCCCACGTCCCAAATAATCTTGTCGTAAGGAGTGTCGAAAACATGATGAAGCGCAACGGTCAATTCCACCACGCCCAAATTGGCGCCCAAATGGCCCGGATTGTGGCTGGCCGCATCAATGATAAACTGCCTGAGTTGTGCCGACAACTCGACCATCTCATCCGTTCTCAGACCCTTCAAATCCGACGGAAAATTAATTCGGTCAAGCAGATTACCCGTATTGTCCATCCTCGTTACGCTCTACATTTATATCCCTGCAAAGATACAGCTATTCATTGTAACAACAAGTTTCGCAAACAATATTCCGGTTTTAAAGATGCAATTTTGGCGATAAATGACAAAAGCCGGCCACTTCGAAAGAGACCGACTTTTATCCGTATTCTCGAAATATCTTAAAACTTAAACCCGAACGTCAAAACCACTTTGTTGGAAAGCGTATTGGTTTTTGCTTCTTCCC
>JAVBRP010000008.1:0-15890 GCA_031547815.1 Bacteroidales bacterium
TTCCGGAAACATGATTCACCTGTCAATAAATGATTATCTTTGCACCCCAAAATAAAATGGTATGAAAGTTAAGATCATCGGTATACTGATGTTTTCTTTTTTTTGCGGCATGGCTGCGGCACAAAAAACGCCGACGCCGAAATTGAAAACCGGAACCGATTCTCTGAGTTATGCTTTAGGGGTCATGTTCGGCAAGAATATCCAAACGGGCGGATTCGAGAATATCAATACCGAGATATTTGCACAAACGGTGCAAAAAATACTTCACAACGAAACTTTGGAGATGACCCCGGAACAAGCATCCGCTGTGGTCAATGCACAATATCAAAAAGTTTTGAAAACCAAATACGAGAAAAATCTGAAAGACGGTCGTGCATATCTGAACGCCATCAAGAAAAATCCGGGCGTGGTAAGTTTGCCGAGCGGGCTGCAATATAAAGTGATAACCAAGGGCAACGGCCCCAAACCTGCGGCTGCCGATAAAGTTACGGTTCATTACCACGGCACGCTGATCGACGGAACCATTTTCGACAGCACCGTAGAGCGCAAGCAACCGATCGAACTAACGGTCAACCAAGTGATACCGGGCTGGATAGAAGCGCTGCAACTGATGTCCGTCGGTTCCAAATGGTTGCTGTATGTTCCGTCGGAGTTGGCCTACGGTGAAAACCCTCGTCCCGGAGGCCCTATTGAACCCAACTCGGCGCTCATTTTCGAGGTTGAGTTGTTGTCTATCAATAATTAGGATTTTTTAACATTCGTACATCATCGTTTTATCATACTTTTGTAATCAATTTTAAAAACAAATATTTCGTTATGAACAAATTAAGAGTAGTCGCTTACAGTGCATCGATTTTAGCCGTAACCATGTTGATGTCGTGCGGCAGCAAGTCCGGGTTCAAAACCTCATTAAAAACAGACACCGATTCGGTATGTTATTTTATCGGACATAATTTTGGTAAAAATATAGCATCATCCGGGATTGAAGATTTCAATATCACAGCGTTGGCCATGGGTATTCAGGAAGCCATCGACAAGAAAGAAGCCGGCATGACCGATCAAGAGATACAGGCATTTATGCAAAAATATTTCACCGATTTGGAAACCAAAACCAGTGAAAAGACTTTGAAAGAAGGTCAGGCATTTCTTGATGAAAACAAGAAGAAACAGGGTGTCGTGACGCTTCCCAACGGTTTGCAGTACAAGATCATCAAGGAAGGCACCGGTATTAAGCCCGCCAAGGAAGACGAAGTGAAAGTGGTATACCACGGAACGTTGATCGACGGAACCGTATTCGACAGTTCGAAAGAACGCGGCGACACGGCGACTTTCCCCGTCGGCGGCGTTGTACCCGGCTTCAGCGAAGCGTTGACTTTGATGAACGAAGGTTCCGTTTGGGAAGTATATATTCCGTCCGAATTGGGCTACGGCTCCATGAATCGCGGCGGCCCCATCAAACCCAACAGCGTGTTGGTTTTCGAGATCGACCTGACGAAAGTCATCAAACAAGAGCCTCAAAAATAAACGATAATAAATTCCAAAAACAAAAAAGCATGCCTCGAAAGCATGCTTTTTTGTTTTTTTGGAACCGGTCAAAACGATGCCGGTAACTTCAATTTTATTTTTATTGCGACGCTTTTGGGCGATGTAAAATTTTTCTTTCCGATATAGATCGATTTTTCATAAAATTATGTATTTTCGTCTTTTATAATAATATGCTGCGGAGGGACGGCAAATTACTTTTCCGATCGCCGGTATGATGCCGGGAAGGCGGTGTTTCATCGATCGGTATTGCCCGACACCCGCAAATTCAACAGTTCGGTCGACAAGGTATTGCCGAAACCGTTGAAATCATTACATTATAAGGCTTTATAGAAAAATATAAAAATTTAATATTATAAATATAGTTTAAAGCAACATTTTGTTTATCTTTGACGTTTACAAATAAGAAGGTATATCATTTAAAATTTTTAATAATGAGTACATACAGTAAAACAAAAAATAAAATTAAAGCGCTTGAGTCCGGTTTGGTGCAAGGACAAGTGCCGTTAACCTACCTTGAATTGGGTCTTCTTTATCAAACCGTAAAAGAGTATGATAAAGCCGAAAAAGCGTTCATCAAAGCCGCCAATAATCTATCGAACAACACTTATCCGCGTTTCCTTCTCACGAAACTGTACGAAATAAAAGGCGACCGAGACAAGGTAAACCGGTTGGCCACGGAGTTGATCCAACTCGAAGGCCAAAAAATGTCCGGCGCATTGAAATTGGAACTTCAAAAGTTGCTTTTATGGAGTTCCGACACGTCAAGTGCAACTGTTGCGCCGAAAAGCCGGAAAAACGGCAAGGTGCGAAAAACGAAAAGAGCGTACAGTATCGACTCCGGTATAACGAAAGTTTCGTAAGGTTTCCTTCGCAGCCCGATTCGACTCCGAACGTGCCCGATCGCGTGCGATAAGACGGCGGGGCATCGGTTGCGCGCATCGTTCGAATACGCCGGTGTATTTGAACAAACAAGGCTCAAACGGGTTTATTTAAAAGTAAATCGTAAATCAACGTGGAACCTTTTAAATCAAATCGTAACGACCGTGAATATACCAACGGCGAAATAACCGTTTATTGGCGGCCTGCCGAATGCATACACGCGACAACCTGTTTCGTAAAATTACGTCCGGTGTTCAACCCGGGCAAACGGCCTTGGGTTAACATGAAGGGCGCATCGACGGAAGAAATCATCGACGTGGTCAATCTGTGTCCCACCGACGCATTGACTTACAAGTGGAATAAAGACATCCGTCAAGCGGAAGACAACAATTCCGGCGATTCGCAAAAGGCGTCGTGCTGCATCAGCGTGTTGAAAAACGGGCCTTTGGTGTGTAAAGGTTCTTACACGATATCGAATGCCGAGGGAAAACGGTATCGCACCTACACCGTGACGCCGCTGTGCCGTTGCGGCTTTTCGATGAAGCAACCGTATTGCGACGGTAAACATAAGGAAACCGGCTTTACGGACGAATATTAATATTTGCGCGCACATTTATGCAGGAAAAGACAACACATATTACAATATGTCCGCAAGGCCCGATGAAAGTAACGGGATATTGCGAATTAAAAGATGCCGAAGGTTGTTTGATCGAAACTTCCGGCACGGAAATTTGTCTGTGCCGTTGCGGACATTCGAAAAAAAAACCTTTTTGCGACGAAACGCACAAAAAGATAACATGGAATGATATGTTATAGTTTCGGGTTTCGAGTTTGCTGCGTCGATTTCACGCGGACGGCTTTCGGAATTCGTCGTGTAAAATCGTTTTTTTGACGGGAAACAAGCTATCTTTGCAGAATAAACGTTTTATTTCGTGCCTGTTGGATGCATTTTTGCGGCATCTTTTTATCACATTAAAACATTATTCAAAATGAGACGGAGCAGTATAAAAATAGGTTCAATTATCTTCGGATTGCTGGTTGTGGCGGCCGGAGTGTTGCTGTTTGCCTTCAATACCGGCTTTTTGCCCGACGCGTATAAATCGATCGTGTTTTCGTGGCAGATGTTGTTGATCGCCATGGGATTTTCTTTTATGTTTTCGCGGCACAAGTGGTTCGGCGGCATTCTTTTGATGCTGATCGGCGGTTTTTTTCTGTTGCCGAAATTGGATATCGAAGGTCTCGATTTTGTGAAACAGAACGGTTGGGCAATCGCGTTGATCGTTCTCGGGATCATCATCATCATTAAAGCATTTTGGGTACAAAAGTATTTGCCGTGGCACAATCGCGAACTTCGCGAAAAATGCGAACGCCGAAAGGAACAACATGCAGAACGCATGAAAAATCGCGGGAACCGCGATCGGGACAGCGCGCGTAACGAATCGGGATACATCGACCGTAATTATGTGTTCGGCGGCGCCGACGAAAAAGTAGAAATCAGGAATTTCAAAGGCGGCGAGATCAATTGCGTGTTTGGCGGCATGGAGCTTGATCTGTCCGGTTCGCAATTGGCCGAAGGCGTTCATCATTTGGAACTGAATTCGGTATTCGGAGGCATCGTTCTGTACGTTCCCGCCGATTGGAATGTGGAAATAAGGCAGACGCAGGTTTTCGGACATTTTGCCGACAATCGACCCAAGATCGGTTTCGAAGTGGACGAAAAAAGCACCTTGATCATTGAAGCAAGTTCCGTATTCGGCGGCGGCGAAATCAAATGCAGAGAAAGTTAACATCATGGCTGCATTTGAACGTCAACGCAATCGAACGGGATTTGTCCGATTCGACGCCCATAAATGTAAGGCGTGTTGGAAATGTCTTGAAAAATGTCCCGAAGTCATCGGACGAGTCAGCTTTCTTTGGCACAAACACGTAGTCATCGATCGTGCCGACGAATGCATCGGCTGCCTGAAATGTGTGAAAGTATGTCCCGCAGGCGCATTCAGCCGAATCGAATCCGAAAATAAATGAACCGAAACCCGATCTTCGCCAATTACCGGTCGCGGATGTTGTATGCGGGCATTTGGACATTCATCACCGGCATACAAATAACGGTGACATATTTTACCGAAGGCTTGTCTTTCGGGTATGTGTTTGCCGATTCGGCGGTATTCAATCTCCTCATTGCCGGCTGCCTCGTTCCGCTTTGGTATCCCGTTAGGTTCAACCGTTGGGAACGCCGTACGTGGCAATTCATCTTTGCGGCGCACTTTTTATTGGCTTGCGTCATCATTTCCGCATGGTTGCTCGCCGGTTACGGAATATGTTATCTGATCGGTTCGGACGACGCCGGTTACATGCGCTTTCTGAACATATCGCTTTGGTGGAAAGCCGCCCAAGGATTGTTGTTCTACTCCGTAGCCGTGTTGGTATACTATCTGTATGTGTATGTGGAACGAATCAACGAGAAGACAGCCAACGAAATACGCCTGAATGAACTGCTCAAGGACGGCGAATTGAATTTATTGAAATCGCAAATCAATCCGCATTTCCTGTTTAACGGCCTGAATTCGGTCAATTCATTGATCATCCGAAATCCGGAGCAAGCCCAAAAAATGCTTGTCGCATTGTCGGATTATTTGCGATACGCCGTGCTGTCGACCAACCGCATGTATTCGCGCGTAGAGGACGAAATGGAAAATATTTCGCGCTATCTGGCCATCGAAAAGATGCGTTTCGGCGAGAAATTAGTTTACGAATCAGAAATTGATCCCGACTGTTTGCCGGCCGAAATTCCCGCCATGCTGTTGCAACCGTTGTTCGAAAACGCCGTCAAACACGGCGTATACGAAAGTCTGCAAACCGTTCGTATCGTGGTGAAAATCGCTAAAGCCGATCGCTATTTGAATGTCGAATTGAGCAACGACTTCGACCGCGAAAACGTTTCGCCCAAAAAAGGTTCGGGAACGGGGTTGAGAAACATTCGCGAAAGGTTGCGGTTGATATACGGCGATTCGGCTGCCCTGCACGTGAAGTCGGATTCCGGAAAATTTATCGTCATGATGAAAATACCCCTCGGCATTGCCGATTTTTGATTTTTGATTGATGACAAATCGAAAATCAAAAATCGAAAATCAAAAATCAAAAATCGAAAATGATACATATAATTATTGTTGATGACGAAGCGCCTGCACGCGATTTGATCCGGCACTACTTGCAATCGTATTCTTCGGAAGCGGAAGTTGCGGGCGAAGCCGATAACGGGTTCGAGGCGATGAAACTCATCAAAGAGCGGAATCCGCAACTTATTTTTCTCGACATTCAAATGCCGAAGCTGACCGGTTTCGAAATGTTGGAATTGATGGACGCCACGCCCGAAATCATTTTTTCGACCGCTTACGACCAATATGCCATCCGCGCATTCGAATCAAATGCGGTGGACTATTTGTTGAAACCGTACTCGAAAGAACGATTCGATGCCGCCATGCAAAAAGCTTTGGCGAAAATAAATTCGGGAACGGCAGAACAAACAGGATTGCGGGCGCTCAAAGATACCGCGCTCGCACAATCGGGAGCATTGACGCGCATTGCCGTTAAAGATCGCCAACAGATACACGTTATTTCCGTTAACGATATCAATTGTATTGAAGCCGACGGCGATTATGTGAAGCTGCATACGTCAAAAAGCGCTTATTTGAAAGAAAAGACGATGAAATATTTCGAGGAAAACCTTCCGCCGCAACAGTTTATCCGCATTCATCGTTCGTATATCGTCAATGTGAACGAAGTGGCGAAAATCGAATTATACGAAAAAGAGAATTATCGCGTTTATCTTAAAAACGGCGAAATGTTGAAAGCAAGCAGCAACGGCTACAAAGCCTTGAAAGCGGCCGTGAGTCTGTAAATTCTGTTCATCGTGCCGATTCGGCATTTCGTCGGGAGACGGTCGGTGTTCGTCGGATCGCTATTTTGCGACATACACGGCGGTTATATTTTTGTGTTGAAAATAAATCCGGAAATTTGTCAAAAAAACATGAAAACTTTTTTTGTTTTCAAAGTTTTCAAAATATCTTTGCCACGAAATTTTCAGGCAGAAAAAGAGAATGGTAAAACAGCGCATCATCGAAGAAGCCTCGGAGTTGTTCGCGCGTATGGGCGTGAAAAGCACCACGATGGACGATTTGGCTCGTCACATGGGCATATCGAAACGCACCATTTACGAGAACTTCAAAGACAAGGAGGCATTGTTGGTGGCATGTATCGACAATTTTCACCGCGAGAGCACCGTCTTTTCCGAAAGGGTTTTCGGCAGGGCCGACAATGTGGTGGACGCTATTTTGGAGTTGCTGCAAAAAGGTGCCGAGAAGGCATCGCAACGGCAGTTCGATCTGTTGAACGAAATTCGAAAATATTATCCGCCGGTATACAAGGAGCACTTGATGCGCATGCATACCGATAAATGCAAGGGAATGGAGCAATTGGTGCAACGGGGTATCAGCGAGGGCGTTTTCCGCGACGACCTCAATCCGGAGATCATCGCCGTTTTTTTCAGCAAGCAAGCTGACGGGGTTGCAACAAATGACCGCGACTTGGATAAATTTTCGTTTTCCGAAATTTTCGAAAATATGGTGATCACTTTCCTGCGCGGCATTTGCACTCCGAAAGGGATTGAAATTATCAACCGATATAAAGAAAAGCCGACATTGTAACCATCAATGGCACGTATTTTGTTGAACGTCAATCCCTGCCAAGCCTGCCGAAGATTCGGCTGCATGCTTCGGATTTCTGCCCCGAAAAGAGCCGGTGTCGGTTTTTATCTATCTTGTTTGGCAAGACAACACACATTTTCAAATATTTAAGCAAAAATTTTGTAAATTATCATATAAATGAAAGTACAATTGAAGCAAATTATCCTGAGCGTCATACTGTTCGGTATGTGCGTGCCGGGCTTTTCGCAGGAAGCGAAGGGAACGACGTTGCGTCTCACCTTGAACGAAGCCCGGGAATATGCGTTGAAAAACAATAAAACCGTATGGAATGCCGGTTTGTCGGTATCCGAAGCGCAAAAGAAAACATGGGAAACCATTTCGTCGGGCTTGCCGCAAGTAAACGCCACAGTCGACTATCAAAACATGATGGGATTCAAGGCGTCGCTCGGCTCCATAGCCTTTGCTTTGGAACCCACCAGCAATTTGCAGACAACGGTTTCACAGCTATTGTTCAACGCAAGTTATTGGGTGGGCATCAAAATGTCGAAAATCGGCGAACAGATGACCGAAACGGCGCGGCTGCAAAGCGAGTTGGATGTGAAACAGCAAACCCAATCGGCTTATCAAGCGGTGTTGATCGCTCAAGAAAATAAGAAAATATTGGAGCAAAACCTCGCCAACATTCAGACGTTGGCCAAAAGCACGGAAGACATGGTGCGTGTGGGCGTGGCCGAGCCAACGGACGCCGATCAGTTGAAAGTGCAAGTGGCCGCCGTGATGAACGGCATCAAAACGGTTGAACGTCATATCGAGCTGGCATACAACCTGCTTCGGTTTCATTTAGGAACCGGCACCGATACCGAAATCGTGTTGACGCAAACGTTGGAAAATCTGATTTCCGAAAATGACGTGCAAACGACGCTTACTTCCGACTTCGACCTCAATGCCAATTATAACGTGCAATTGATGGACAAGCAGATTGATTTGGCCGATAAGCAGATAAGCCTCGAAAAAGCCGCTTCGTTGCCCACCGTTGCCGCTTTTTACAGTTACACATATAAAATAAAAGCGTCGAGTTTCGATATGACGCCGCCGAATGTCATCGGTTTGCAGGCAAGCATTCCAATCTTCGCTTCGGGGCAACGGCACTCGCGGCTGCAACAGGCCAAGATCAAAATGGAAACGGCGCAAAACAACAAATCGCTGCTTACCGATCAATTGCTGATGCAGGAAAAGCAGTTGCGGTTCACCCTCAACAGCGCCGTCGAATCGTTCGAATTGCAAAAGGAAGCGCTCGACGTGTCGCGGCGCGTGTTCGAAAGCATCACGCGTAAGTTTCAACAGGGAACGGCATCGAGTTTGGACGTTACCACGGCCAACACGAGCCTGCTGCAAGCACAAACCAATTACATCAATGCGATGATGGAAGTGTTCACGGCGCAAACCGAATTGGAAAAGCTTTTAAATACATTATAATGAATAGAACACTGACCACACTGATTACACTGAACTTCACAGTGAAAAAACAGTGAATTGACCGTGTAGTCTTGCGTCGTCCGTGTTCTATCAAATCAAAAATCGAAAATTTAAAATCAAAAATAATGAAAGTTCTTTACAGTATCTTAATCGTAGCGGCGGTTGCTCTGAACGCTTGCGGCGGCGGCGCCGCCGATCAATCGCAAACCGCGGCAGCCCAAGATTCGGCTGTTTTGGTGAAAGTGCAAACAGTAGACTTACAACCGGTGGAGCAATTAACGGAACTTACCGGTAACATCGAGGCCTACAAGGTGAACCAAATTGCGCCGACCATTCCGGGACGTATCGACAATATCTTGGTGGAAGTGGGCGATCGCGTGCGCAAGGGGCAGTTGCTGGTGCAGATGGACAGAACCAATCTCGTGCAGGCGCAGCTGCAATTGGCCAATGCCGAAAAGGAGCTTGGTCGCGTTACCGAACTCTACAAATCGGGAAGCGCCACACAGCAACAGTTCGACCAGTTGACTTCGCAAGTGGACGTGGCGCGCGAATCGGTGCGCAACCTTGCCGAAAACACCGAGTTGCTCTCGCCCATCGACGGCGTGGTGACGGCCCGCACATTCGATGCCAAGAATCTTTACGTCGGTGCGCAACCCATCCTTACCGTGATGCAGGTGATGCCCGTGAAGGTGTTGGTGAATGTTTCGGAGATCTATTTCCCGCAAGTGAAACAAGGCATGGAAGTGCGCGTGAAACTCGATGTTTATCCCGACAAGAAATTCACGGGTAAAATCAATATCATCTATCCGACCATCGATCCGATGACGCGGACGTTCAATGCCGAAGTGACCATTGCCAACAGCGATATGACGATCCGCCCCGGAATGTTCGCCCGCGTGGAACTCAATTTCGGGACGCTGGATCATGTGGTGGTTCCCGACCTGGCAGTCATCAAGCAACCCGGCACCAACGCCCGTTATGTGTTCACGGTGGAAAACGGTACGGCGCATCGTCGCGAACTTCAGCTGGGCCGCCTTATCGGCAACCGGTACGAAGTGATCTCGGGTATTACGCCCGGCGCCCGGGTGGTTGTTGCCGGACAATCGCGTCTGCTCGACCAAACGCCGGTTAAAATTGATAATTAGATTAGAACGCGGACGGATATTGAAGATCATAAGATGTGTAAGATCATAAGAACGCAAGAGAAAAAATCCGTCTAAATCCGCCAAATCGGCGTTATCCGCGTTCTATTTCAATCAAAAATCAAAAATTTAAAATCGAAAATGAAAATATACGAATCATCCGTTCGAAAACCCGTATCGACCATCCTGATTTTCATCGGGGTGATCATATTCGGGCTGTTTTCACTGCGGAGCTTGTCCATTGACTTGTATCCGGAGATGGATATACCCGCCATCAGCGTGTTTACTCAATACGCGGGAGCAAGCGCCGCCGATATCGAAACGAATGTCACCAAAATATTGGAGGACAACCTGAATACGGTAAACAACCTCAAGAAGTTGACCTCCAAGTCGTACGACAACTTTTCGCTGATCACCGTCGAGTTTGAATGGGGTACGAACTTGGACGAAGCATCGAACGACATCCGCGATGCCGTAGGGCGCGTGGAGCAGTTGATGCCCGAAGATGCCGAAAAACCGACCATTTTCAAATTCAGCATGAGCATGGTGCCGATATTGTTCCTCACGGTGACGGCCGACGAGAGCTATCCGGCGCTGGACAAGATTTTGGAGGAGAAGTTGACCAACCCGCTTAACCGTATCGACGGCGTGGGCGCGGTGAGCCTCAGCGGTGCGCCCGTACGCGAAATTCAGGTGAACCTCGATCCGGTGAAGATGGATGCCTATCACCTCACCATCGAGCAGATCGGCCAAGTAATATCGGGCGAGAACCTCAACATACCCGCCGGTACGATGGACATCGGGTCGGGAACTTTCTCCATTCGCGCCGAAGGTGAGTTTTCGAACAGCGACGAGATCAAGAACCTTGTGGTAAGCCGCTTGGGCGGGAAAACCGTTTTGATGTCCGATGTGGCTGCTGTGAAAGACACCATCAAGAAAATCACGATGGAGGAACGTATCAACGGCAAACCGGGCGTGCTGGTGGTCATCCAGAAACAGTCGGGCGCCAATTCCGTCGCCATTTCCAAGGCCGTGCTCGACGAAATCCCGAAACTCTCCAAGTCATTACCTCCCGATGTGGAAATCGACGTCATGTACAACACGTCCGATTTTATCCAGCAAAGCATCAACAGCTTGACCGAAACGGTGATGTTCGCATTCCTGTTCGTCATCCTCGTTGTGCTCTTCTTCCTCGGGCGTTGGCGCGCCACGTTCATCATCATCCTTACGATACCCGTGTCGTTGGTGGCCAGCTTCATTTATCTGTACGCTACCGGCGGCTCGCTTAATATCATTTCGCTCAGTTCGCTGTCCATAGCCATCGGTATGGTGGTGGACGACGCCATCGTGGTGCTCGAAAACATCACCAAGCATATCGAGCGAGGCAGCTCTCCGCGCGAAGCGGCTATCTACGGCACCAACGAAGTGTGGTTGGCCGTTATCGCCACCACGTTGACGGTGATTGCCGTGTTCTTCCCGCTGACGCTTGTTCCCGGTATGGCCGGTATCATGTTCAAGCAGTTGGGTTGGATCGTTTGTATCGTGATCTTCGTTTCCATGATTGCCGCTATTACGCTTACGCCGATGCTTTCGGCGCAATTGCTCCGTTTTCAGGCAAAAAGCAGTTACAAAGGCGTGGGACGTATCTTCAAGCCTATCGAGAAGTTCCTCGACGGCATGGATCACGGCTACGGCAAAATACTTACGTGGTCGGTACGCCACCGCACGGTGATGATCATTCTGTGTTTCGGTATTTTCGTATCCAGCCTGTTCCTCATTTCGCGCGTGCCTACGGAGTTTTTCCCGAAAACGGACAATGCACAGATTGAGGCGACCATAGAGCTGGAACAAGGGCGGGGGTTGGAATACACCAAACAGATGACGGACAAGATAACCAAGTATCTTCAGTCGGAATTTCCCGAAATGCAGGCCGTTTCCACCAGCACGGGCGCTGCCGACGGAAGCAATATCTGGGCGGCTTTCGGAACGTCGGGGTCGCACGTGATCAGTGTTACCATGAAGCTTTCCGACGCTAAAGATCGCAACCGCGACATCTTCCTGATGGCCGACATGATCCGCGCCAAGCTCGGCACCTATCCCGAAGTGGTGAAATACTCGGTAACGCCCGGCGGCGGCGGTGGCGCCATGATGGGAGCCGGAGCCGACGTGGAGGTACGCATTTTCGGGTACGATTTCAACGAGACCGAAACATTCGCCAAGGATTTGATGGGTAAGATGCAGGCGATCAAAGGTACGCGCGACTTGAAACTGAGCCGCGAGGACATGAAACCGGAGTACCGCGTGATTTTCGATCGCCAAAAATTGGCTCTTTACGGGCTGAATACCGCTACGGCGTCGACCTTTGTCCGGAACCGTATCAACGGGTTGATCGCAAGCCAATACCGCGAAGAAGGCGACGAATATGATATTGTGGTTCGCTATGACGAAAAGTTCCGCGAATCTATCGATGATATCGAAAATATCAAAATATACAGCGCTTCGGGGCAAGCCATTCGTGTGAAGGACGTGGGCCGAGTGATCGAATATTTCTCGCCTCCCACCATCGAACACGAAAACCGCCAGCGTGTCATCTCCGTATCGGCATCGTTGTATGGCGCAGCGTTGGGGCAGGTGGTGCAGGAAATCGACAAGATTTTGGCCGATATGGAAATACCTCAGGGCATCAACGTTGCGATGGGCGGTAACGCCGAAGAACAGGCCGAATCGTTCGGCGACTTGGGAATACTTTTGATATTGATCATCATATTGGTCTACATCGTGATGGCCACGCAGTTCGAGTCGCTGCGCATGCCGTTCATCATCATGCTCTCGCTGCCGTTTGCCTTCACGGGGGTATTCGTTGCGCTGTTCATCACCAACACCCCGTTGAGCCTGATCGCCCTCATCGGCGCCATCATGCTGGTGGGTATCGTGGTGAAGAACGGTATCGTGATGGTGGATTTCACCAACCTGTTGCGCGAACGCGGGCTGACGATCAATCAGGCGGTGATCAACGCCGGAAAGTCGCGTCTGCGCCCGGTATTGATGACCACATTGACCACCATACTCGGTATGCTCCCGTTGGCGCTCGGCACGGGCGAAGGCTCCGAAATATGGCAGCCGATGGGTATCGCCATCATCGGCGGGTTGACTTTCTCTACCGTTTTGACGCTGGTGATCGTTCCGATTGTGTACACGGTGTTCGGCGTACGCTCGCTCAAGAAAAGTAAACGTCGTCGCATCATCCAGGATGACGATGAATGTTAGAAGACCGGAAGATCGTAAGTGACCGTAAGACCGTAAAAAAATCTTACGGTCTTACGACCCTTACAAGCCTTACGATTTTTTGTAATCAAAAATTGAAAATCGAAAATCAAAAATGAAAGCAGTATTCATAGTCTATAACCAGGCGCTTACCGAAGCGGTGAGCAGTATCTTGGATCGCCACTACATCAAAGGTTACACCAAATGGGCCGATGTGCACGGTCGCGGAACCAACGGCGGCGAGCCGCATTTCGGAAGCCACACGTGGCCTTCGATGAACTCGTCTATCCTTGCCATCACTGAGGAAGAGCGTGTGGAACCTCTGCTTTGCAGCCTCAGAAAGCTCGATGCCAAAGCCGAACAACAAGGTCTGCGGGCATTCGTGTGGAATATCGAGGGAATGATGTAGGCTTCGCCGATAGTAGTTTCACGATAGTAGCTTCGCGATAATAGGCTTCGACGATATTAGGCTTTGCCGAAGGCAAATATCACGAAGTAAATATCGTCGAAGACAAATATCACGAAGTAAATACCGCCAAAGGCAAATATCAATAAAATCAACAATGAAAAAATTTTTTACCGGTACAGCGTTTATCCTTTTGTTAACATGCGGGTTGTACGCACAAGATGTCAAATTCGGAATCAAAGGCGGGCTGAACCTGCCGAACATAACTGCGGGCGGCACCTCCACTCCCGTGAGCGAAGGTTACAAATCGCGGTTGGCTTTGGGGGCGGGTATTTTTACCGAAGTGCAATTCAATCCGTTGATATCCTTCCGTCTCGGCGTTGAATACAGCGGGCAGGGCGGCAAAAAGAACGGTATGCAGGCCATGCCTTCGCGCCGTTTGGTCACTGCCATGGGCAACAGCTTAGGCATGTCGATGACCGACCAACAGATTGCCGACTTGATGACCATTGCCGGCGAAATGCCGACGTATTACTATGCCGATGTGAATAATACCACCAAGTTCGACTATGTGATGATACCGCTGCTGGCGCAATTCGGTTGGGACCTCGGCCAATCGCCGTGGCGCGTGTATGTCAATGCCGGGCCGTTTGTGTCGTTCCTTATTTCGGGCAAGCAGGTATCCGAAGGCACCGGCTTGTTGTATGCCGATGCTTCGGGAACAACAACCGTGTGGGACGACTTGGACCCGTCCGTCCGAACGCTCATCTCAACCGAATTTCCCGTAATGGAGGATGTGTTGACCAAGCCGGTTACCTTCGGCACCACAAATATCACGGGCGAAATGAAAAGCACCAATTTCGGCCTTACCGGCAACGTGGGCATCCGCTACCGTTGCGGCCGCAATTATTTCTTTCTCGAAGCGGGCGGCAACTACGGATTTATCACCGTGCAGGAGAACAGCGCCAACGGCAGCAACCGTCTCGGCGCGGGTTCGGTGATGGCGGGGTATGCGTTCTCGCTGTTTTGATCCCGAAATATAATGCAGAGATAATGCAAACGCCCGGCAGAGTTGAAATCCTGCCGGGCGTTGTTTTTTTGAAGCCGGTCAAAAAATCAAAAATAAAGACGTTTATTTTTGATTTTCCTTTTTCTCTTTTTCCTCGTCCTTTCTGCCCCCTTCACGTCTTGCCAACTTGTTTTTGGCATCCGCGATCACTTGGTTTATCAGCATGATGCAGTCGGCCCAAGGTTGTACATGGTCGTTGATGGCGCTCAGCGACTCAATGCCCGACATCAGTTGCCGGTACAGCGGGTCTACGGTTTGACGCGCGGCTCGGGTGTTGCCCGAAGCGCGTGCGGCGGCTTCGTTGGTGCGGTCGTTGTAGAGCTTGTCGAACGCCGTGTTGCTTTCTTTCAAATAAGCAACCTTTTGTTGAAGGCCGATGGCTGCGATATCCGCACCGTAGTTGTTCTCCAATTGGTTCAGCAGATTAAAAATGACTGCCGTTTCCTCCTGCAAAGGCAAGTCAGTAGGATTGCCCACCTGCTTGATGATCCGCATGATGCGGCCGGCTGCCTCCTTGCGCTGCGGGTCGCGGCCATACTGTTCCGATTCCACGAAAAGCCGCAACGAATAATGGTCGTGGTCGCGCAGCTTATCAGCCGATTGTATCTCGGCCGTCACTGCAAAACCCTGCTCCACCTCGATGGTTTTCTCCTCGTTTATTAAAGCCGTAGCCCATTTGTCATAAAGCCGCTGTACGCCCAATATCGCGGCGCCGATAATATCGACTTTTCCTTTCACATCGAACATAAACTTGATGTGTTCGGCGTTGCGCATTTGGGCCAAGCCTAAGTCATTGATTTGTTCATCCATAATGAATTAAATTTAAAATTAAACGAAATACACTGTCGACAATGATAAGTATGTGATTTTGATCCTTCGGCAAAGTTACACATGGCTTACGTGCGCCACCGGCATTTTCCGACAGTCGGCGGAGGCATTCACGCCCGTGAATGTCGTTTTCCGACCCCGGTTGTCGATATTCACGCTCGTGACCGGCATTTTCCGATAGTCGGCGGAGGCATCCATGCCCGTGAATGTCATTTTCCGACCCCGGTTATCGACATTCACGCTCGTGACCGGCATGCTCCGATAGTCGGCGGCATTCGTCACGAGCATTACCATCGCCCGCCGGGGCCGCCCGGACAAAAAACGCAAAACAGGTGAAAGAACTTTGTATGATTACGGACACAAAGTAAAACATTTTTTTTATTCGTAATACATTGTTGAGGAATGAAGACAAAATAAAATTCAATATCGTTTAATTAAGGAGCTGTCAAAAATTAACTGTTCCAAAAATAACATTATCTTTGCCCTAAAAAACCATCATTTATATGGACAAAGTTTTATCGCCATCTGATCAGCAAATCCAACTGCGCATCAACAGTGTACTTCCGTATTTGGATGAA
>JAVBRP010000363.1:0-11520 GCA_031547815.1 Bacteroidales bacterium
AAGGGGACTTTCGCAAAGCGCGGTATACCGAGACTCCCCTTTAGGGGTCGGGGGTAAAACCGGAGAATTTGATACTTTTTGAACTGCCTCGTCATTGATACAAATCGGGCGGACGTTTTGTCGCCCGTCGGTCAACCGTAAGCGCACTTTTACATACGATTTAGCGCTCTTTATCAAATATTTTTGTTGATGATGCGAAAGAGCCGAAAAATGTTATACTTTCGTGAAATGAAAAAATTTCTCGGGGAAGGAATGTATCTATGAATGATAAGACGCAAGACGCACAAGATAAGTTGATTGCCGAAAACGAACAATTGCGGATGCACGTTGGGGAACTGGAGAAACGTGTGCTTCGTCATGATCAACTCGAACAGATGGTCGAGGAAAGCGAGCAACGTTTTCGGCAGATACTCAGCCTTACTTACGACGGAATTGTTATTTACGAAAAAGAAGACGGTAAGATTCTCGAAGCGAATCTACGTTTGATTCATAAATTGAACTACTCGCGAAGAGAAGTCATCGGCAAAAGCGTTTTTCAATTTATTTCGAGCGAGCAACACGCCATTATTGCACAACGGCTTACCGAAGATTTACCGGATATTTACGAAGCCAATATTGTCGACAAAAACGGACGAAAACTCGAATTCGAGATATGTTCGCGCTCATGCATCTACCACGGGCATAAAGTTAAAATGGCTGCGGTTTGCGACATCTCTTATCGAAAACAATATGAACGGTCATTAAAGGAAAGCGAAGAGAAATTCCGTTCGTTGGCCGAGAACACCAACGATTCCATCCTTTTGGCGGACAAAAATTTGATTGTTTACGCCAACCCGTCTACATCGGTTGTTTTGGGAACCGAGCGCGAGCCTTTCGTGCATTTGTCGCAAATATTGGAGCATGTACGCTCCGACGACCGCGCGGTTGCGGAGGCGTTTGTGAACGATGTTATTGCCGGGCAACGACAGATCAAGCCTTGTCAGTGCCGGATGTTGACGAGCGACGGCAAAGACCGTTGGCTTTGGCTGCGTGCGTTTCCGGTGGCGCCCGACGACCCCGCGTCGAGCAAGCTGGTGGTTGCGGCAAGCGACATAACCGAAATGCGCGAAAAGGAAGAAGCGCAGAAAAAAATCGAAATAGCCGCGCGCACCGCCGAAGAAAAATATAAAGTGCTGACGTCGCTGCTGCCCGAAATCATCCTCGAAACCGATATGGACGGAAAGCTGACTTTCGTCAACTTGAAAACCATCGGCGTTTTCGAATACGGCTCCGACTTCTATACCAAGAATCTTCGGTTTATGGAGCTGGTCAGCAAAGAGGATCGGCAACGTTGCAGCGAAGATTTCAAGAAAATTATTGCCGGAGAAGTTATTCCGGAATCGGAATATACGGCCGTAACCAAAACGGGGCGACGGTTTCCCGTGAACATTCACGCCACGAGGATGTATACGAACAACGTGCTTACGGGGCTGAGCATCGTGATGTTCGACATTACCAACCAGAAATACGCCGAGCGAAGGGCGTTGAATTATCAGGAAAACATGTTGTTCTTGTCCAATTCGGCGCTTAAATTTTTGACTTTTTCCAACGACGACGATATTTTCATCTTTATCGGAAAAAGCCTTTCGAAGATCGTTCCCAAATCGGTCGTGGTGGTTTTTTCGTACGACCTGAGCGACAACACTTCCTACATTCGCTACATATCGGGAATTTACTCGTATGTCAACCAAATCATGGATATTTTGGGCAAACCGCCCGAAGCCTTTTCCATCAATTTGCCGCAGGAGTTCAAAAGCAAATACCTGTCGCACAAGACGCTGAAAAAGTTGGATAAAGGTTTGGCAAACGTTATGGAAGACGGCTGGCCGAAAGAGTCTGTGGCGCAAATACAGGACGTATTGAATGTCGACAATTTCTATTCGATGGGAATGTCGCGCGACGGAAAACTGTACGGCGGACTTTTGATAGCGACCAAACAGGGAGGCGAAACGGTGGATTCTCAGTTGATAGAAACGTTTGTTTACCAAGCCGGTATTGCTTTGCACCGGAAACAAATCGAGAACGAACTGATCAAGGCCAAAGTGGCCGCCGAAGAATCGGACCGTTTGAAATCGGCATTCCTGGCCAATATGTCGCACGAGGTGCGCACACCGCTGAACGGAATACTCGGTTTGGCGCAATTGCTGCTGAAATCCGAAATCGGCCCCGAAATGAGAAGCGATTATGTGAAAATGATTGTCGAAAGCGGCAGTTCGTTGCTTACCCTGATCGAAGACATCATGGATGTGTCGAAAATCGAGGCGAAGCAAATGAAAATAAAGTACAAACCGTTTCATCTCAACAACCTGATCGATCAATTGTATTCGATGTTTCAGGCCAATCCGCTTTATCTGCAAAAGAGCGAAAGCATCAAATTACAATACGAAAAATCCGGCGACGATATTTGCCTGATTTCCGATCCCGACAGATTGCAGCAGGTGTTCGTCAACTTGATCGGAAATGCCTTGAAATTCACGCAAACCGGCTTTGTCCGATTCGGATACGAGATACAAAAACAAAAGATATTGTTTCATGTGAAGGATTCGGGTATCGGCATTCCCAAGGATAAGACCGAAAAAATATTCGAACGTTTCACGCAAGTGGACAACACGTTGGCGCGCAAGTTCGGCGGTTCGGGTTTGGGGTTGGCCATATCCAAAGGATTGGTTAACCTGCTCAACGGCGAGATATGGTGCGAATCGGATTTGGGAAAAGGCTCGTCGTTCTATTTTTCGGTGCCGTATCACCCGACCACCATGTCGTCGAGCGACAACACGCCGCACATCAAAACCGGAAAGGATTACAACTGGGAAGATTTTACCGTTTTGATTGTCGAAGACGACAACATCAACTTTAAAGTGATAGAGGCGATGCTGCGCGGTACGAAAATAAAAGTGATCCATGCCGACAACGGATTGAAAGCCATCGATAAAGCGCGAACGATACCACATATCGACTTGGTGCTGATGGATGTGCATCTTCCCGAATTGAGCGGATTGGAAGCCACCAAGATCATTCAGGGAATCAATCCGGGTCTTCCCATCATCGCGCAAACCGCCAATGCCATGTCGGAGGATAAAGATAAATGTATCGAAGCGGGATGCATCGATTATATCAGCAAGCCCATCGATATGATCGAGTTGTTTTCCAAAATGGCGAAATACCTGCCGACCTTACCGGATGAAGATCCGGAATAGTTCTTCACAACTGCATTTAAAAATGCCGTTTTTCCGGGCTGACCTATTGGGTTTTGAGAACTCGATAGGATAATCCGGTGTCGTGTCAAGCATATTTTGGCGCGTCATTGCGACATTATTTCATTGACACAACACTATCTCACATTCTTCATTCTTCTTTGAGCGGACGGAATCCGTCGCCGAGAACATCGTGCGCATCCAGCACCGAAACGAATGCGTCGGGATCGATATCCCTGATATAAGCTAACAGAATCGGTAATTCGCGACGGCTGATATTGGTGTAGATCACTTTTTTGCTTTTTCCCTCGTACATACCTTCCGCGTTCAGGTAAGTGCCGCCGCGCTCCATGCTGTAAAGTATTTTTTCGCGTATCTGCTCGTGTTTTTCTGATATGATGATCACCACTTTGTTGGTGCTGATCCCTTCCACCACCGTATCGATTACTTTCCCGACGATGAAAATCACCAACCATGAATACAGCGGTATTTTCCAGTCGCCGAAAGCGATCAGGCCGATGAGCACGATGACCGAATCGACATAGATCAACAATTGCCCCAACGGCAGCCGGGTATACTTGTTCAGAATCATCGCGATGATATCCGTTCCGCCCGAAGTGGCTTTGGCGCGAAAGATCAATCCCAAGCCGGCCCCGACCAACGCTCCGCCGAAAACGGCCGACAGCAACGCATCGCCTTCCACCAACGGGTTGTTGCCCCACACACGGCCGAGCAAATCCACGAAAAAAGCCGTCAACACGATGCCCACAAAGGTTTTGACGCCGAACCGATTGCCCAGCACCTTGATCCCGATGAGCAGCAACGGAATGTCCATGCACAGCGATACCAACCCGATGGGCGTCCCGAGCAGGTGATGGATCACGATGGAAATGCCGTATACGCCGCCCGGCACCAATTTATACGGAGCAATGAAAAAGACCATCCCCACGGCCAAACCAAACGTGCCGATGACGATCAAAACCGCATCTTTGAACCAAACTTTCGAGAATAATTTGTCTTTGTAAAGCATATACGATGACCATTATCAAATTATCGCCTTTCCGGGACGATGCTTCGGAACCGTTTTTACAAATACAAAAATACAAACAAATTCGATCACATTATCGTATCATTAGGCAAAATCAAGGTTGAGTCCACTCCGAAAGGTATCTATTGCGCTGTTCTGCCTTCGGCGAGCCTTACAGGGTTCACCCCTGCACTTTTTGATATTTCGCTTGTGCGGCTTCAGATCGGTAAACGAAGACAATCCGGCATAATACGATTGCTTTACGTAGTCGTGATCCATGTTTGATTGAAATATTGCGTTCGGAAATCGATTGATTTTCGCAAAAAAACTCCCGCCGTCAACGTTCAACCAATTGACAACGGAAGTTTTATCCGTATTTTATCGCAGCAATCGCTACAACAAATTATTTGCAATCCAATCGCCTACTTCCGAAGTTGAGAAAGCCTTATCGACGGCGATGTCGGCCGTAACGATGCCTTTTTCGATCGATTTTTCGCATGCTTGGCGGATCAATTGTCCGGCTTTGGGCATACCCAATGCATATTCGAACATCAATGCCGCCGAAAGAATGGTTCCCAACGGATTGGCGATATTTTTCCCTGCGGCTTGCGGATACGATCCGTGTATCGGCTCGAACACCGAAGTGTGAACGCCCACCGAAGCCGACGGCAACAGGCCCAGCGATCCGGTGATGACGCTCGCCTCGTCGGTCAGGATGTCGCCGAACATGTTTTCGGTGACCACCACATCGAATTTTTTGGGCCACGTCACCAATTGCATGGCGGCGTTGTCCACGAACATGAATTCGAGCGAAACGTCCTGATAATCGGCGTGCAGCGATTGCATCGTTTCCCTCCAAAGCCGCGAAGTTGCCAGAATATTGGCTTTGTCCACCGCCGTGAGTCTTTTGGAACGCTTGCGGGCGTATTCGAAAGCCAGCCGGCCGATGCGAATCACTTCGTCGCGCGTGTACGTACAGGTATCGAAAGCCGTTTGCCCGTTTTCGCTTCGTCCGCGCGGCTCGCCGAAATAAATACCGCCCGTAAGTTCGCGGATCACCATGAAGTCGGCATTCTCGATCAGATCGGGTTTGAGCGGCGACTTGTGTACCAACGATTTGAATGCGGTGATGGGACGAATATTGGCATACAGCCCGAGTTTTTTGCGCATGGCCAAAAGTCCCTGTTCGGGGCGCACTTCGGCTTTGGGATTGTTGTCGTATTTGGGATCGCCGATGGCTCCGAAAAGCACGGCGTCCGATTGCATGCAAATATCATGGGTTTCGTCGGGGTAGGGGTTTCCCGTTTGCTCGATGGCAACGGCTCCCACCAAAGCCGGAGTATATTCGAATCGATAATTGAATTTCTTTTCGATGGCCTTAACCGTTTTCAAAGCCTGATCGATCACTTCCGGGCCTATTCCGTCGCCCGCCAATACTGCTATGTTTTTGTTCATCGGATAAATATATGATTTGTTTTAAATAAATACTTGATTATTATAAATATCGGCATCCGGACAATCGACATTATTTGTCGTTGTCGTTTCCTCGATTGTCGATACCGCTTGCGTTTTATTTCGCACAATGCTTGTAAATGTATTCCGCAGCCTCTTTCTTTCCCGCATCGAGCGCTTTTCTCCAATAATAACAGGCATCTTCGGCTTTATCCAATCGATATAAAGCCACGCCTTTTTGATACCACGCTTCGGGCGATACGGGATTTAGGTCCAACGCTTGAGACAGATCGCTGTCGGCTGTTTTGTAATCGCCCGCTTTGAGGTAGGCGCCGGCTCTTGCCATATAATAGTCGTGGGTCGCTTTATCTTTGTCTATCAACATATTGAAATACTCGATACCCGTCGAGGTATTTCCCGCGTCGGTTTCGGCCATTCCCATTTGGTACAGCGCTTTGGTGTCCGACGGAAGATACGTGAAATAGAAATTGACGTCCGCGCGCGCTTCGTCGTAACGTTTCGCCATGCGCAGAATACCGGCGCGTTGCAGGTACAATTCCAAGCAATAAGGGTCCAAACGAACAGCCCGATTGATGTCTTCGATCGCCGCATCGTATTTTTTTAGACGGGCCGCCAATTCGGCCGACTCGGCAAAATATTCCGAATTGTTGTTGCGAAGACGCGTCGCCGTGCGGTAACTTTCCGATGCCGGCTCGTATTGTTCCATCGCTTTGTATACCTTGGCGCGCAAAGCGTACAACTCGGCCGACGATGATCGGTTGGCGATTTCGACATCGATGATATTGAGTGCGTCCGTATATTTTTTGCGTTTGACGAGCACCGCTGCATTTGCGATTTTTTGGTCGGCGGCGCTGTAATAATTCTTGCTCCACAAGGTTTTCCATTCCTTGCTGTGTTCTATTTTCTCCAAAGCGGGATCGAGCTGCAATTCGCTTTCCGAAAGTTTTTCGCGTTGGCCCAAGTATTTTTGCAATTGTTCGACGGCCTTTGCGGGTTGCGACATTTCTGCATAAGCGCGCGCTGCATACAGTTCGGCTTCGGGTGTCGTTTTCATGCCGGCGGCCGTCTCGAAATAACGTACCGCTTCGTCGTATTTGCCTGCCAGATAACAACTTTCGCCCAAAGTCACATACATGGCTGCGGTGCGCTCGCTTTCCGGCACCGACAATATTTCCCGTCCGGCTTCCGCGTATTGCTTTTGCGACATGGCCGCCTTTGCCCGCAAATACGCTTCATTCAGTTTTTGAGCGTTTGCCGGAAAACAGGCGACGATACATAATATGGTGATAATGAATCTCAATGATTTATTATATTGGCCTCTCTCCCCAACCCTCTCTCCACAAGAGAGAGGGAGACGCGCTTCCTGACCGAATTGTGTATCGCGCAAGGGCTCCCTCTCCTTGTGGAGAGGGCGGGGGGAGAGGTAGTGATATTATATTTACTATTCGTGAAAATACATGGACAAAATGACGACGTTTGAAACTTTAAACTATTCTACATACGGTTGCGCATCTTTACCGTAATACAGATGGATGAATCCCGAAAGGGAAACGATTTGCGAACCGGTCAATCGTTCTTCGTACACATCGCAAGTATAATAATAAACGCCCGAAGGAGCGAATTTCTTGCTGTCGATATCCCTTCCGTCCCAATTGATGTCGGCGTCGGAGGTCTTGAAAACCAATTTTCCCCAGCGATTGAATATCTTCATGTCGACTTTGCTTATGCCGCTCGGATTGTACGATTTGAAGATGTCGTTGATATTGTCGCCGTTGGGCGTGAACACGTTCGGCAATGCGTATGCACCGCATTCATCCAAACAGATAATGTTGCTGCCTTGCGATGCATTTCCCGCCGAATCCACAGCCGTCACGTAATAACATCCTTTCATCGTTCCCTTGTGCGACCATGTACGAGTGTCGCGATTCATCACCGAATCGATTTTTACGTAAGGTTGTTTATTATCGATCGAGAAATAAATGCGATATTTTTCCACGTCTTCCATGCAAGTTGTATCAGAAATTGCCTCGTATGTCCAATCGAGCACATTACGACTTTCCGCGCAAACGCTGTGCCCCGAAAGTTCGGGCGCGCACGGCGGCACATTATCGACAGGAGTCACGCAAGCTACATGCGACCAATTTTGGTTGTTAAAGATGCCGACATCCGTATTTCTGTAACCGAAACTTTTAATGCGGTAACAATATTTTTGTCCGTTTTTGAGACCGGCGTCGGTATACGTTTCGCGGTTGGTTCGTCCGACCAAATCGACCGGATCGCACAAATCCGCGCCCGATCCTGCGCAGCGATATATCTCGTATTCCGTATTCAGCCACGGAGTATAACGCCCGAAAGTAACGATGACCGATTGATCGGACGGTTGCAGGACGGGATACAAGGTCGAAGCCGTTTCGAAATCGTCGACAAGCCCCGTGTTGGCGGGATCCGTATCCCACAATTCCACTTTATAATAATACGGATACTTGGTTTTGGTGTCGATGGAAGAATGCGTATATGTGGTGTCGCCGAACGATTTGGTATCCAACAACGTCCAATTATTGGCGTTCATATCGTTCGTGAAGTACAAACGATATTCGAAAGGCCCGGTTTTTCCGACAAGTTTATCTTCGATCGGTTTCTGCAACCAAGCCACATTGACGACGCCTGCCGCGGCATCGATCGTTTCCGCGTCGGCGCGGATCATCGGCGGCGTTCCTCCCAACAGCACGGCGCACGATTCTTCCGACGGAAATCCTTTGGCGCCGTCGGAAAAGTAGACCACAATGCGGTAACAATAATTGATACCCGGGCTTAAACCCTTTCCGCCGTTGGTATCTTCAAAATCGGTGTTCGCAATCCCGTTCACCGCGGCGATCTTCTCGTAACCCGATCCTGCAGGAATACCTCCCGCGCAGGAATCAATTTCGAACGTATTGCTTCCGATGCTTCGGTATACTTCATATCCCGCCGCATAAGTACATTCGGTCGGGTTCCAATGCAACATGATGCTTTTTTTGCCCGCGGCAGCCGTAAAATTCTTTACTTTAGGCGCCAACACGGTAATATTGAAAGTGGCAAACGATACCAATTTAACTTCCGAATTCTGATCTTCGGCCTTAAAAAGAACAACATACGGTTGTTTGCGCACATGCCCGGCATTCGTCTGCCAACTGAAAACGGCGTCCATAAATCCGGGTTGACTGTTGGTCGTTTTGAGTTCGGCGGCATCGGTCGTCATCTGAAACGGGCCTCCCGTTGCCGTCAGCACAACTCGATCGTTGTCGGGGTCGGTTACGTGAATCGAAAGAGAGATTTTGGTACCGGCTTCCACACATACGGGCGGAAAATCGGGTAGGACAGGAGGCCGATTTTTCGAATCGACCACTTCAATCTGCATGTCGCGCGCAATGCTGCCTATTTTCACCCCACTGCGCCATTCGTTTATTTTCATGGCAACGTTGTATTTTCCCGCCTTAACGGGAGAAGCCCAGATCAAATCGCCCGTAACGGCATTCACCACCAGCGAATCCGACGCTTCGGGATAAGAATAATTTTCGATTTCCACGCCGCGTTCCCGCGTGCAAATCGCCAATTCGTACGACAAGCTGTCGCCGTCAATATCGTACGCCGACGGGTTATGAATGAATACTTGCCCCAAAGCCGCACGGTCGATGGGATAGGTGAGGAGTTCGGGCGCATTGTTGGCCAAAAAGTTCGGATCGATCTTAAATATGGTCTTTACGGAAAAAACCACATTATCCGAATAGGGAATGTTCACGATGCCCACGTTGCGGTTGGGATCGGCCATCACGATGGAATAAACGCCGGGGCCGGGAAAAGTATGGCTCGTCCGGAAAATGCATTTGGTATAATCGTCGGGCAGTGTTTCGATTTCCTTTTGAATACAAGGAATTTGTGATGTGGAGTTATCGCCCCACGATACGGGCAACCCTTGGTCTATTCTTTGCTTAGTGGCAGGGCTTAAAGAGTAATAGAAGACCGTGATCGTAAACTCGTATGTATACCCCGAAATATGTCGATACAGAATCTGCCCCGCGCGGTTGTGTGTTGCCCGGCCGGTTGTACAAAACGATAAAAATAAGAGTATATAAAAAATTCGATTCATACCATGTATTCTGACAATTTTCGCCGCAAAAAGTTTAAGCGAAAATGCAACAAAAACGCTATAAAGATAATTCTATTTTATGTTTTTTCCTGTCCAACTTAAAACCTTTTTCCTTGCCTTCGATACCGATGATCACCAAATTGGTTTGCCGCTCGAAAAAGTCTGTCAATATGCGGTTCTCTATTTCCACAAAATGAATCGGTTGCGACGAAACGGCTTTGATGTAAAACCACATGGCATCCTCGATGATTTTCGTGCTGTCGACCGATACATTCAGTTTTTCGTTGCGATTTACCGAAATCGAAAACCGTTCGTTAACATATTCAACCAACAGCCGCCGACCTTCTGCATGTTCGCTCGAAGTGCCGAGCCATGCGTGAACACTGTATTTATTGTGCAGAACCGTTTCCAAGTCCTCCGTGAAGATTCTCAACGATCCGGCGATGCTTTTTTCCTGCGCGTCCACATCCAGATTGGTTATCGAAACATACAAAGGATGAAAAGAAACACTGCAAAAATTAATCCAAAATGCAAAAAATAAAGTCATTTGTGTATTTGCGGAAACTGTACAATCTTACGAACTTACACGCCTTGCGCGTTTTCTTCTTGCATCGGCAAAGATAAGGCGGATAATATTTTTTTGCAAAATAGCCGGCTTATTTGTTATTTTGCTTTGCTTTTAATTTAATCCGTAAAATCATCCGTTTATGAATGAAGAAGTTCAATTATTTTTAGATGATGCCGTCGACAAAATGGAGAAGGCATTGAAACATCTATCGGCCGAGTTGGTGAAACTTCGCGCCGGAAAAGCGAATCCGTCAATGCTCGACGGTATCACGGTAAACTACTACGGCACTCCTACGCCATTGCAACAAGTGGCAAGCATCAATACGCCCGATGCACGCAGCATCGTGATTCAGCCGTGGGAAAAAAAGGTGATCGACGCCATCGAGAAGGCCATTTTTGCGGCCAACATCGGTTTGACGCCTTCCAACAACGGCGAGGTTGTGCGGTTGAATATTCCTCCGCTCACCGAAGACCGTCGTAAAGGATTGGTAAAACAAGTGAAAGTGGAAGGCGAAAATGCCAAGATCAGCATCCGGAACGCACGTCGCGACGCCATCGAAGAGTTTAAGAAGATGGCCAAAAACGGTTTGCCCGAAGATATGGGAAAAGACGCCGAAGACCGGATGCAAAAAATAACCGATAAATATTACAAAAAAGTCGACGAAATTTTGGCAAAGAAAGAAGCCGAAATAATGACTGTCTAAAAAAAAAGTTTAAAGTTTGAGGTTTCAAGTTTAAGGTTGGGCAAAGCCGTGTCCCCGGAAACTTTGAACTTTAAACCTGAAACTTCAAACTTCAAACCTGAAATCCGAAATGAATATAGAGCAATTTCGCGAATATTGTATCGCCAAGCCGGGTGTCACGGAAGATTTTCCGTTTGATGAAGATACGCTGGTTTTCAGGGTGGGAGGCAAGATATTTGTGTTGCTCGATCTTTCCGGAGCAAGCGTCAATCTCAAATGCGACCCCGAAAAAGCCGTACGATTGCGCGAACAATATCCCGACGCGGTTACTCCCGGATACCACATGAACAAAACGCATTGGAACACAATACAATTACCCTTGGTTGCAGATCGACTTGTCGAGGAATGGAC
>JAVBRP010000360.1:0-3331 GCA_031547815.1 Bacteroidales bacterium
CTCACGCACCGCCCGATAATTACGGTTGGATTGTAGGCGAATGTGCGCCAAACGCGACGACAAATCTACCGAAAAATCGGGAAACCGGTCGAATCTTCGGGCAACTTCCTCAATGCTCCATTCGAGGCTTCCGAGATGCGCGCCGATAAATTTTAAACCGGGATGTTCGGCCAACACCTTGTCGCGACTAACGATATGCGCTTCATAAGGCAGGTATTCCGGATGAAGATACATGTGAAATTCCGGATGATTGGTATAATACGTACGGTTGCGGATCGTAGTCATTTGCTCCAACGGCAGCCAGCAGTTGCGGGGCTCTCCGATATGCGCGACGAGCGGTATCCTCTCATCCGTGAGGAATTGAAACAACGGGCGAAAGAACGGATCGTCGATCGTCAGAAATTCTCCGGACGCTTTTCTGAGTTCCATGCCGATGTTCTTCCATATCTTGATGCCGATCGCGCCTTTTTTCATCGATTGCCGAATCCGTTCCTTCACGGCGTCGAGCCAACCGGGGCAGTCCCAACCTTCCATGCTGAAACTCGCCAAGTAGCTGAAATATTGCGGATATTGTTCTTGAAAATGCAACGCAACCGCTTCCTGTTCTTCTTGGTCGGGAAAAACGGCGGCATCGGTATTGATCGTAATCAAGTGAAAATTATGCTCTTTCGCTACACGGATGCAGTCCGAATTTCGGTCGGTAATATGTACATGTGCGTCAACTTTCGGGAATTGATTGTATTCCATACTTAAACGACCAATTTAAATCCTCTTCCGTGTACATTCAATATTTCCACACTCGGTTCGTCCTTCAAATATTTCCGCAACTTGGTGATATATACGTCCATGCTGCGCGCGTTGAAATAATTGTCGTCCTCCCAAATGGTTTTCAACGCATAGTTGCGTTCGAGCACTTGGTTGGCGTTGTCGCAAAGCAATTTAAGCAACTCCGACTCCTTGGTGGTCAGTTTATGCGACTCTTCGCCGCTTTGCAGCAATTGTTTCTGGATGTCGAAAGTGTACTTGCCGAGCGTATACATCTGAGGCGTAAATTGCGTGTCGGTTTTCACCCGGCGCATGATCGCTTCGATGCGGAAAAGCAGCTCGTCCATATTGAACGGCTTGGTGATGTAGTCGTCGGCGCCTATTTTGAACCCTTCCAGCACATCGTCCTTCATCGAACGCGCCGTCAGGAAAATGATCGGCACCACCTTGTTGATGGTGCGAATATCCTGCGCTAGCGTAAAACCGTCTTTTATCGGCATCATCACGTCGAGAATGCACAGATCGTAATGATCCTTGCGAAACCCTTCGAGCGCCGTTTCGCCATTGTCGAACAAATCGGTTTCGAACGATTTGGCTTTGAGGTAGTTTTTGAGCAATTCGCCCAAATTTTCATCATCTTCCGCTAATAATATCTTTGCCATATTTTTTTAGGTATTTTTTTTATTTTACCCCGACCCTAAAGGGAATTTCGGTATACCGCGCTTTGCGAAAGTCCCCCTTTAGGGGGATTTAGGGGGTAGGGAATTTAGGGGTGAAATTTTAACAACTTGTTTTAAGCCTTTTTCTTATCATTAATAGGTTTATTCTTAGGTTGATGCCGATGCAGGAAAATGGTAAACTGCGTTCCCAGTCCCGGTTCGCTTTCCACTTCGATGGTGCCGTCGTGCGCTTTCACCACGTTCTTCACGTACGAAAGCCCAAGCCCGAATCCTTTCACATTGTGCACGTTACCCGTCGACACGCGATAGAATTGGTCGAATATCCGCTTTTGATCCGCTTTTCCGATTCCGATACCTTTATCCTGTATCGAAACGGAGACGCCGTCGGGCATATCGGCCGTCGACACCGTAATGTCGGGTCGGCCGTTGCTGTATTTGATCGCATTGTCCATAAGGTTGAACAGCACGTTGGTAAAGTGCACCTCGTCCACTTCCGCCATCGGATTTTCGGCATTCAAGTTCTTGGTAACGTGTCCGTTTTTATTCTTGATTTGAATCAACATGTTACGCACCACCATATCGGCCAATTCATTAACATCCAATTCCTTGAATTTTATCATCAATCGACCGCGATCGAAAATAGCCATTTGCAGAATTTTTTCCACCTGCTGGCTGAGGCGTTTGCTCTCGTCGGCAATCACCGCCGAAAGGTGATCGTAGTTTTTCGATTCGTTGGGGATGCTCTTATCATTAAGCATTTGCGAAGCCAGCGAAATGGTCGAAATAGGCGTTTTCAGTTCGTGCGTCACATTGTTGACAAAATCGGCGCGTATGCTCGTAATCTTTTTCTGCCGCAACATTTGGATAACGGTGCCCGCAAAAGCGAAAATCACGATCAGCGTAAACACTACGGACGACATGCTCATGAATTGGATGGACCGAAACAGATAATTGCTTTGTTTCGGAAAGTAGATGTTGAGATAGTGCGGTTGCGATTCGAAGGAATCGAACGGAAAAAGCGCCGCCCGAAATACTTCATTTTCTTTTTTGGGATTGAAATTGGCCGATTGAAAAATTTTCTTTTTGCAATCTTTTCCATAAACGGCGTATTCGTACGGCAAATCGATATTCGACTTGGACAACTCCGATCGGATAATATAATCCAACGCTTCTCGGTCGATGCGATCTTCGAGCTGAAAATTAGACCGCTGCAATCTTGCAAGCGTTGCTTCGGTAAGCATTTTGCGTTTGGCTCGTCGCTCATCGGGCGTCAATTGGGGCTGTTGTATCGACACCGAACTGCGGAACTGCATATTGGCGCCCAAACCGTCAAATCGCGCATTGAATTGCATAAAACCCTGCTGTACATAATTTTGCGACTGCCAATAGTTACTCACGGCATTGTTCCAAAAAGTATATTTTTCGGCATCCGATACCTTGGGATGCGGCGCTTCAAGTTGCTTTTTCCCGGCAATGATGGTATCGAGCAACGCTTTCGACATGCCCGGCTGCGTTCTGATGTTGCGTTGGAACGGATACGGTGCATCCAATTCGCGAATTACCTGCACCACTTCGTACGATTGCACATCCTCAGTGATTCGGTTGATCGTCGTATTCACCAATTGCGCAAACTGCTGTTCCTTAACTGCATAAGAATCATTGATCCAATACGCCTGCACGCCGATAAGTCCGGCCAACGCAATGCCTGCAATCGCGATCAATATATAAAATGTGGATTTCTTCATCCCGGAAACATTTTGACACAAAAATACGACATCCGGTGCAATGATACCCGGACTTTAACAATCTTTAACGATATTGCATTGAAATACACAAACTACCGAATGGAATATACGAAGTTCGATTCGTTCTTTTTTAAAAGTTTA
>JAVBRP010000302.1:0-2576 GCA_031547815.1 Bacteroidales bacterium
ATTGATACTTGGTTACAACCCGTGGGATCTCGGCTTGCAGGTGCACCAAGTTTCAGCGGAACCGCTGTTGGACAAAATCGGTATCCCGTACGATCCCGCAATGAAATATAAAGGACTTGACAACAAGGATATCGGCGTTCCCGAAAAACCGGCGAATATGAAAACGGTGTAGTTGTGTCGGGGTCGAAGCAGAAAGCCCCGTTATTCTATACGGAATGCCTTTTTCAATTTCTCGGGGTCTCGTCGACAAGACCATATATGGACTATGTATACGGAAGTTTTTTCAATGAAATATACAACTTTGTATCTTCCTTTTGAAACAACAAGTGATCGGTATTCCTTAATGGAATTTTGTAATAAAAAATCAACAGGCGCCATTCGGGGATTATATGCCAATCGATCGACCTCATCAATAATGCCGTTGTACATTTTGCCGGCAACTTTTACACTTTTTTGGACATAGTAGTCGTACAGTGCGTCCATATCCGCGCCGGCGCTTTCCAACCAAATGACATCATACAACATGCCGTTTTCTCATTTGGTCTGAAGTATACCCTGCTATTTTACCTGTCGCAAAGTCTTGTTCTATTTTGCATAGACTTTCATTCATTTCTTTCACGGAATACACGCAAGGTTCGGATTGTTGCTTTCTGAGACGTCGATATACTCGTTCCATCTCCGAAATTCGATTCTCATCTGTATCGTCCATGATTGCACGTATCAATTTGGACTTTTTTCGTTCCAACACTGTCATATTGTTGTTTTTTTCGATTGATGCACAAATATAATGCCTTTTTTATTCTTACGACAATGTCGTTTTCGGCAATTTACTTTACCTTTATTTCCCTGCTCTCCCCCTCTCCGATCGTAAAATTCTTCAATTTCGCCGCTCCGACATTCTTTAATGTGAACGACGAAAGCGAAAGACTCCCGTGAAGTACGGTAACGACCGCCTTCCCCGATTCCACTTTGCACGTGCCCCAAGAATAGCCGTTGCTCCAAAAATATGTCCCCGGACGCGAAGTAATGGCCATGCTTTTATTAACTCCCGAATATTGAAAATCGGTTAATGCAAGGACAGCTGCCCACGACGCCATGCTGCGCGCATAGTGGTGTCCGCATTCGGGTTCGCTGAACGGGTTACGCTTGTATCCGTCGAAGCGTTCGCGCACGGAGCGGATGCATTTCAAACCGTCGTCGGTCATTCCTTCGTACAGCATTCCTACGGCGGCGCAATATTCGAACCCGGTCATCGCTTCGGCGAAGTACGGGAACGGCACTTTCAAACGGCCTTTCGGCCACGAGGCCATCAACAATCCCGCTTCGTTGCCCAGCACGTACGAGCGCATGTTGTTGAAATGCGACGAAAAATCGGGAAGGTAGTTATATTTCATGATGCTTGCCAATGTGGTGCGTATGTTTTCGGGTTTTACCAAATAGCCCAATCCGCAGACATGCGCCATGTATTGCCCCACCAACTGATCCACCAAACAGCCTTTTCCTAACTGATACGGCGGCACGGCGTCGGGATTCTTTTCCGTATCCAAATATTCGAACGTTTTCGGATCGGTGATTTTCTGCTCGTAATATTCGCCGTTGAACAGTTCCGCATCCGTTCGTCGGCTTCCTTCGGCAAACAGCCGATTGCATTCCTTTTCGAATTCTTTGTCCTTCATAAATTTCGCCATTTCGGCTCCGGCTTTCAAGGCGCCGAGATACCATAACGCCATTTGCGGATTCGGCCCAAAATAATTCACGTCCATCGTGTTGTGCTGGCTGCCTTCCATCACGCCGTCGCGGTTGCCGTCCCAACCTTTTTCTACCCAAGCGAAGGCCAGCGCTTTCTTCACTTGGGGCCAATTGCGGCGCAGAAATTCATTGTCGCCGCTCAATTGCCAATCGCGATAAAATTTCATGACGCACCCCGATTGGCCGTCGGCCGCCGTCGCTTTGCTTTCGCTTGCCTTTTCGAGCGGCAGGTTTGCACGAAAAGCCATGCTGCCGCGTTCGTCGGTGGCGTAGTTGAACTCGACGTCGCGCATGGTTCGCGACAAATCGCCGAACAGAAATGCCGTAGCCTGCTCGTAGTTCCACACATGGGTGCAACTGCCCCGGCAGGAGCCGGTGATGTCCATCGTGCCCTCCCACCCCATGAAATGGCCGCTCGGAATGCGAAACGTGGTTTGCGAACGCAGCACGTTCAGGTTGAACAGCGCGGCTTCCTTCACCTCATCGGGGATGTCGCTTTTCACTACGGCATTCACAAAATCGATCGTTTTCTTTTCCAACGCGGGCAAACGCGGAACGGTCTTTTCGGCTGCATCCCAAGCGTCTTTATATTGGCGGGCGTAATAATTCCCGAACACGGTTTTGTCGTGATTCGGATTTTCCCAAGCCACCCATCCCAAACGGTTCGGGAAATGCCAAGTGATGAAGAACGTAAATGTCTTTTTGGCTCGTGCGCCGATGGTTTGTTTCACCGCCAGCGAGGCCATGGGATTGTTGTCGGCCGATACGGTTTTTTCGGTCAGCGCGCCGTCGGCCGAAAAATCGTCCCAAAAGTCGAGAAGCGCATT
>JAVBRP010000279.1:0-5229 GCA_031547815.1 Bacteroidales bacterium
AACGGTCAATGTCGGCTTTTCGTACGAATACACCCGCTTGAAAGACACATGCATATCGTCCAAACGGATGGTGCCCGCAGTGTAGCGAAACGCTTCGGACGGATGCCTTTCCACGGGGCTTACCTCGCCGATGATGCGCAAAACAATCGGCCCGGAACCGGCGTTGCTGTACACGGTAATCTCTTTGTCGATCGCTCCGGGACGCCCTTTCACGTCGTACGACACTCTGATGAATCCCGTCGCACCGGGACGAATCGGTTGTTTTGTCCATTCGGGAGTAGTGCATCCGCAAGTGGTTCTCACGTTTTGGATCAACAGCGGCGCCGTGCCCGTATTTTTAAATGTAAAATCGCAGCTTGCCGCGCCGTCGCCTTCGTTCACCTTACCGAAATCGTGCTGCAACTTGTCGAATGTGATTTTCGGCTGTCCGTTCACGGCAAAAACCGCTGATGCACACCATATCGATAAACAAATCAATCTCTTCATGTCGTGTTTTAATTTTTGAGTGAATGCCGTTTATTTTGATGCTGTTATTTTGTCTTCACCCCTAAATCTAAAGGGGACTTGCGCAAAGCGCGGTATACCGTAACTCCCCTTTAGGGGTCGGGGGTAAAACATAATTTAAATAAACAATTCTGAATCTTTTATAATTGACAAAATCCTGTATTGGAAGTCAGATTTTTACAAGGATACCGCCATACTCCGCCGACGGCGGCAACCAAGTCGTCGGTTTCGCGCGGCCCCCATGTGCCTGCGGGATAACCGTATAGCTTCGCTTGCGGATCGCGCCAAGCCTGCAATATCGGATCGATGAATGTCCATGTGGCCTCCACCGCATCGCCGCGAAGATAAAGCGTCTGGTCGCCTTGAATGCAATCGAGCAGCAACCGTTCGTATGCTTCGCTCAGGCGCGTATCGCTCATCGACGAATAACGGAAATCGAGACTTTGCTCCTGTACCCGAAATCCCGCACCCGGCATCTTCATGCCGAATGTCAACAAAATGCCTTCGTCGGGTTGAATGCGGATGATCAACATATTGTTGCGCATGGGCATACCGTCATGTTCGAAAATGAAATGTGCCGCAGGCTTGAAATAGATCACCGCTTCGGTTACACGCACGGGCAAGCGTTTGCCGACGCGAATAAATACGGGAACGCCTTTCCATCGCCAATTATCGATGAAGAGCTTCATCGCCGCGAAGGTTTCGGTTTTCGAATCGGGAGCGATGTCTTTTTCTTCGCGGTAGCCGGGTATCGATTTCCCGCGAATCGTCGAAGCAACATATTGGCCGCGTATCACTTGCCGGGCAACGTCGTCGGGCGACATCGGACGGAGCGAGCGGAACACTTTGAGCGTTTCGTTGCGGATGGCGTCGGCATCGGAACTTACGGGCGGTTCGATGGTCAGCATTCCGAGCGTTTGCAGCAAATGGTTCTGCACCATGTCGCGCAAAGCGCCCGCCGTATCGTAATATCCGCCGCGATTCTCCACGCCGATGCTTTCAGCCGAGGTAATTTCGATGCGCTCGATATGATGCCTGTTCCACAACGACTCGAAAATTCCGTTGGCAAACCGTGTCACCAAGATGTTCTGCACCGTTTCCTTTCCCAAATAGTGGTCGATGCGGTAAATCTGATCTTCTTCGAATCGGTCGAGTATTTCGCTATTCAACCGGCGAGCCGTTTCCAAATCGTACCCGAACGGTTTCTCGACAATGATTCGCTTCCAACCTTGCCCTTGTTGCCGATTGAGGCCCTGCCGTCCCAGATTTTCGATAATCGTTCGATACAAATCGGGAGGCGTAGCCAAATAGTACAAAAAATTCCGTTGTGTGTTCATACGGATATCCAACTCCGTAATTCGCTGTTTCAAACCGATATAATCATTTGCATCCGAAGTATTCATGCTGTGAAAATACAGGCGTTGCAAAAAGTTGCGACGAATTTTCGGGTCAACATTTTCGGCATATTCGGACAGCGCTTCATCCGTTTTTTTGCGAAATTGATCGTCGCCGAGCGCACTGCGTCCCACGCCCAGCACGGAATATGTATCGGATAGATGTTTTTCGCTTTGCAGATGCAACAGCGCGGGCAACAATTTGCGGGCGGTCAGATCGCCCGATGCGCCAAAAATGACAATAATAAACGGTTCGGCCGGCTTCATTTTTTTACGTATTAACGATCGGAAAATCAAATAAACAAAACATTCGATCTTGTGCGTGTCTCCGAATGTGCAAAAATACTAATTTTACGGCAGCATCTAACAAATCATTTGAAGCTTTGTTAATGAAATCGAATTTGATGCCCGAGTATCGGGCAAACATCGTGATATTTCGTATACGATAATCTTGTAAAAACGTTACCGAATAAACGGGATTGCATGGACGCGAAAAAACAAAAACGGAGGAAAATCATCATACTTATTGTTGCAATTGTTGCGGCAATCATCACCGGCACAAGCGTATATGTCGCCTCGCGGCAAGAGGCGATTATCCGATCTTTTCTGGAAACAAAAACCCGACAAATGTCCGGCGGTTTCTATAAGATCGAGATCGGGAAAATGCGCGTGGAAATATTCAGACGTCGATTGAAAATCGAAAATATCCGATTGTACCCCGACAGCGCCGTTTTCGCTCGGCTGCATGCTATGGATAGCTTGCCGCCGATGTTCGTCGACATCGATCTCGGTGCGGCAGAATTCCGCGGTTTCAAAATGATGAAACGACGTCACAAACGAATGATACGTTTGGAGGCGCTTTGGCTGGAAAAACCGCGCATCGGCCTTACCCGAACCGGACACGAAAAAGAAAAAACCGCCGGCGATTCCGTCCCGAAAAGCCTGTATCAATTAATCTCTCCCGTTGTGAGTTCCATCGATGTCGAAAAAATTCGCATCAATGAAGCGGGTTTTCGATATGCCGCTTGGGGTGCGAAGGATACCGTCCGTTTCCGGATAGATCGATTTGAATCGGAAATACGGCATTTCCTGATCGACTCGACGGCCGAAACCCGTCAAAATTCCTTGTATTGCGATGATATTCGATTAAAAGTATATGATTTTCGGCACGTCCTTCCGGAGAAATTGTTCGCCGTTTCCTTCGACAAAATGGAAATCGGGTTGGCCGATTCGATCCTCGACATCAACGGATTGAAATTGACGCCGCAGTATGACAAGCATCATTTTGCGGCAATGGACCCCAAACACGCCAATTGGATGAATCTGAGCGTCGAGCATATTCGTTGTCTGCATGCGGGTTATCGTAAATTGTTATTCGAAAGATCGATTGCCATCGACAGCATTTCGATGGAAGGCATTACATACGCCAACGCAAAGAACCGTAATGTGGAACAGATTCCGATCGCCAAGCCGATGATTCACGAATATGTGCAAAAAGCCCCTCTGCCCGTGAATATCCGAACGATTCGCGTGCGGCGGGCAAACATCGTTTATGAAGACATGCCCAAGGGGAAAGCTAAGTCCGGCTCCATTACGTTTAACAAAATGAGCGCCGATTTTCACGGCATCACCAATATCGTTTCCCGCAACAATCAGTATATGACGGTGAATGCGAAAGCGTACGTGCAAGACGAGGGCGTGCTGCATGCGATATTCAAATTCCCGGTCGACAAAAACAACGACCGGTTCGAGATCACGGGAAATATGGGAAAAATGCATCCGGCTCGTTTGAACGCCATATTTGAGACATTCCGGGTAAGCATCAAAAAAGGAATGGTCGATCGCATCGATTTCGCCATCGCCGGAAACGGCAAACATGCGAATTTGAATATGTTGTTTCTATACAACGACTTGCATATATCGATATTGAAAGAGAAAAATAACCGATTGGTGCGCAGGGGGCTGATGTCGGGCATTGCCAACGGTATGATATTGTTCAATGACAATCCGTCGTTCGACGAAGAGCCGCGTCGTGCCGAAACGACTATGGAACGAAATATGTACCGATCATCGTTTCACTATTTTTGGCACACGCTCGCGAACGGGATGATAGAAACGATCGGACTCACCAAAAAACGACAGGAGCAATTGCAGCGGCTCAAGCGAACGGCAATGAAAATGAATATTATGAAAGAAGAATGAAAAACGAAGAATGAAGAATTGATAATATCGGAAAAAATAAAAAAGCGGAACATAATTCCGCTTTTTTGGTGAATTCATCTTGTGTTTGGAAGATGAAAGTTGGTGTTAATCTTTATCCGCATTTGGAATATCCGCAATCCGAACAGGTAAGGCAGCCTTCCTTGTATATCAAAGTGCCTTCGTGTCCGCATTCGGGGCACACGTTGCCTTTGGTGAGCTTGGTTCCGTCGGGAATATATTTCTTCAAGGCGCGCTCCACACCGTTTTTCCAAGTGTTGATGCTTTCGTCGTTCAAGTGGAGCGACGACACCAAATTGACCACATCGGGAATCGGCATACCGAAACGCAACACGCTCGAAATGAGCTTTGCATAATTCCAATATTCCGGAGCGAACATACGCGACAACCCGCCGACTGTGTTGGTGTAGCCGAAACGGTCTTCGTATTGAAAATCGTAACGTTTGCTGCCGTCCTCGTCTTTCACTTTAATGATTTTTCCTTTGGTGATCGACTTGGGAATCAGAAATACCTCGTCGTCGGTGATCCCGGTGAATACTTCATAGGGACGACCTTCGTACAGGCCGATGAAAGCGATCCAGTCTTCTTTGTTGTTTTTGAAACGAATGATTTCCGCATCCAACGAAGCGGGACGACGACGCGGCGCCTGCGAACCGAGGGCAGGTTGATCGGGCGCGTCCTTCTTGGCGGAGACGAGAATCCCTTCGCGCGAACCTTCGCGGTATACGGTGATTCCTTTGCAACCGCTTTGCCATGCCGTGATGTAAAGTTTGGCAACCATATCTTCCGACACATCTTCGGGCAAATTGATGGTGACGCTGATGGAATGATCCACCCATTTTTGGATTTCGCCCTGCATCCGTACTTTATTCAGCCAATCGACATCGGCAGAAGTGGCTTTATAATATGGCGATTTTTCGATCACCTCTTGTATCTGCTCGTCAGTGTATTTCATCACTTCTTTGACATTATATCCGTTGGCTTTCAACCAATCCAAGAATTTGTGATGGAACACCGGGTACTCTTCGTACGAAATCCCCTTCTCGTCGGTGAAAGAGATGGTTACATCTTGATCGTTCGGATTGACCGTACGGCGACGCTTGTAATACAA
>JAVBRP010000243.1:0-4495 GCA_031547815.1 Bacteroidales bacterium
CGCCGTCTTTGCAATTCGAAGAAGGATTGGACAAAACGGTCGACTGGTATCTCGCCAACGAAAAGTGGCTGCAAGGCGTTATCAGCGGCGATTACGAAAAATATTATCAAAAACAGTACGAAAAAAGATAACAGCAGGCGCAACCTCGGAGACTTCGAAAAACTCCGAGGTTTTGCTTTTAAAATGTAACACACCCAATGTTTTTTTCTTTCCCGAAATCACGCACATTCTTCCTGTCGTTCATTTTATCCGGAAGCATCATATTCTCCGTCAATGCGCAAGACCCGCGTATCCCTTCCGAAAACCCGCGTTTAATCATCGGCATCGTTATCGAACAAATGCGCAGCGACTACATTGCGCGCTTTTGGGATAAGTTCGGCGAAGGCGGGTTCAAACGGCTCATCCACGAAGGAACGTATTGTCGCAATGCGTCGTACGATTATTTTTTCACGCAGACTTCGCCGGGCTATGCCACGATCTACACGGGGACGATGCCGGCTTATCACGGCATCGTGGCCGACGAATGGTACGACAGGGCCAACAGCAAAGTGGTGCGGGCGGTGGCCGACGAATCGGTAAAAACCGTCGGAGGCGCCTTCGAGTCGGGCCACTATTCGCCGCGCAACATGCTGGGAACCACCATCGGCGACGAGATAAAATTGTCGAACCTGCGTCAATCACGCATATTCGGCGTTTCGCTGGACCCCGTGTCGGCGATTTTGCCTGCCGGGCACATGGCCGATGGGGCGTTTTGGTTCGATGTGGAGAACGGAAACTGGATCACTTCGGGTTATTACATGCAGGATTTGCCGAATTGGCTGAACGAAGAGAACAACAAGAAATTGGCAGATCTTTATCTGACCAAAACTTGGGAAACAAGTTTTCCGTTGACGCAGTACACGCGCTGCCTGACCGACGAAAATGCTTACGAAACGGGTATCGACGGGCGCATCGTTTTTCCGTATGTGTTGCCCGACATGGCCAAAAGCAAAAGCATCAGCGCTCGTTACAAATTGCTCAAGGAAACGCCTTTCGGCAACAGCCTGACCAAAGATATGGCCATTGCCGCGATGGTGAACGAGAATTTGGGAAAGGACGAGTTTACCGATATGCTGACCATTTCGTTTGCCGCCACCGAATATATCGGCAACGCATTCGGCCCCATGTCGATAGAATTGGAGGATGCTTTTTTGAAGTTGGATAAGGATTTGGAGCATTTTCTCAATTTTGTGGATGATTTTGTCGGCAAACAAAACACATTGATATTCCTGACTTCCAACCACGGCGCGGCGCTGACGCCGGCATATCTGGCCGAGGCGAAAGCCCCCGTCGGAAATTTCAATTACAACAGCGCCCTGTCGTTGCTGCGAAGCTATTTGAACGCGCTCTACGGAAGCGGCGAATGGATTAAAGGTTATTACGGGCAGCAATTGTATTTGAATTTCGACCTGATCGAAAATTCGAAAATGAAATTTGAAGATTTTCAAAACGTGGTGGCGCAGTTTTTAATTCAATTCACGGGCGTTTCCAATACGCTTACCGCCAATGCGCTGCAAAACAATCAATTCATGGACGGGTTCCGACACAAGATGCAGAACAATTATTTCCCGCGCCGTTCGGGCGACGTGTTCGTGAATCTGCATCCCGGATGGGTGGAGAAAAGCCAACGGGCAACGTCGCACAACTCGGCCTACGTGTACGATACGCATGTGCCGCTGATTTGGTACGGATGGAAAGTGAAGCGCGACATGATCGTGCGTCCCGTGGATATCACCGACATAGCGCCCACCATCGCGTCGTTCATGAACATCATGGTGCCCAATGCATCGACGGGGCAAGTGATCACGGAATTGGTGAAATAACGGTATACTTCTCGCGGTATAAATTCACCTCCGACAAGCTCGGCTGTGCTTTGCGTCTTTGCGTGATTATTCTCTCGCAAAGGCGCAAAGACGCAAAGCGAGAAAAATACAAATGCACAAACGCGCGCAAGTTTCAGTTTCGGATTATTTCATAAAATCGAATGCACCTTTCCGCAGCCGGATGCCGTATTCCAGCCATGCTTTCATGCAAGCGAGGAAATTGGCCCAGCCTTCGGTGTTGCCCACAAGCCATGCGATTCCCGCATCGTTGTTTTCCATGCTTTTTTCGGTGATCCGCACCACCGTCGAACCGTCCGATTGCTCCGTCAGTGTCATTTCCACGAGTAATTCCTTACCTTCCGCGCCTTCCCAATAAAACGAAACGTATTTGTCTTTCTCGATTTTGCCGACGCGAACAGGAGCTTCAAAATCAAACTCGGGAAATTTCCAAACAAGGCTCCTCCCCTCTTCCATTCGTCCCGTACTTTTCGAAATGAAAAAATTGCTCATTTTTTCGGGATCGACAATGGCTTCAAATATTACCGATGCCGGCTTTTGAATTTGGATTCCGGCTTTTACTTCAAGTTGTTGCATTGATTTTATCGTTAAAATTGGACATCAACAATCAAACAAATGTACGTTTTTTATGTTTCATGCGGATTGTATCGCCGCCGGTATCAATAAAATCGCATTCAAGAAAACGGGATAGAACCGAAACAAAAAAAATTCCCACTTTCACAAATGGTTTACGGATGTCTCCGCTTCGCATGCTGCGCAAGCTCCGGCGTGACCTATCAAGTCTCAAAAACCCGATAGATCGGCTACGTCATCTTCCATATTCAAGAATTGTTTAATTTTGAACCTTGAATTTTTTGTCATGCAAACTCCGTTTTCACCCGCCGCAACCGGTTTATTCCTTGCTTTGGCTGCGGTTCCGACATTGTCGATTTCGGCTCAAGCCAAGCCCAAACGTCCCAATATCATCTTTTTGCTGACCGACGATCAGCGTTTCGACGCGTTGGGCGCGATGGGAAACAACATCATCCGGACGCCCAATCTCGATAAATTGGCCGGCGAGGGCGTGCTGTTTACGAGAACTTACGTCACCACATCCATTTCGTGCAGCAGCCGTGCATCTCTGCTCACGGGGCAATATGCTTCGCGGCACGGCGTTCACGATTTTGCGACGAATGTTTCTGCCGAAAATCTGCCATATACCTATCCGATGCAGTTGCGCGCCGCGGGTTATAAGATAGGCGTGGTAGGGAAATACGGAGTGGGCACCGAAAAGAATCAACCCAAAGAGATGTTCGATTATTGGGCATGCGACGAAGGTGTGCAGCCTAAATACGAAATGACCGATCAATACGGCTATTATATGCATCATACGGATCGGATCAATCGGGATGCGGCGCAGTTTCTGGATAATTATGCCGGCAAGGAAGAGCCGTTCTATTTGTCGATCAACTTTAAAGCCCCGCATGCTCAGGACGGCGATCCGCGGCAGTTCATCACGCATCCCCGTTATGACAATTATTATCAAGACGATGTCATTCCCCGGCCCGAAATATGCGACGAAAAGTATTGGGACTTGTTTCCCGCATTCTTCAAAGAGAAGAACGAAGGGCGCAACCGTTGGAAACTGCGGTTTGCCGACCCGGAAATGTACCAACGCAGCGTGAAGAATTATTACCGGCTGATCACTCAGGTTGACGATGCGGTGGGCGATCTCATGCACCAACTGAAGCGCTTGGGCGCGGATAAAAATACGATCATTATTTTCATGGGCGACAACGGTTTCTTTTTGGGCGAACACGGCCTTGCCGGGAAATGGTTTATATACGAAGAATCCATCCGTGTGCCGCTGCTCGTTTATGACCCGACAGCGCCCGAAAGCGAAAGAGGCAAAAAGGTATCGTCGCTTGCCTTGAATATCGACGTGGCGCCCACCATTTTGTCCCTTGCGGGAATTCCCGTGCCGCCGGTGATGCAGGGCCGGAGTTTGACGGAGACATTGCGGCCGGGTAATCCGGCTTGGCGCAACGACTTCTTTTACGAGCATCGGTTCCGACATCCCGCCATTCCCAAATCGGAAGGCGTTGTTTCCGAAAGGTACAAATATGTCGTTTACTGCGAGCAAAAACCTGCGTACGAGGAGTTTTTCGATTTGCAAAACGATCCGCACGAAACACGCAACCTGATCAACGACAAAAAATATAAATCGGTTATCGCCGAATACAAAGATCGGTACAAGCAATTGAAGCAGCAGGCAATGTAGCGCCTGCACTTATCTCGGGCGCATCGGGAATGCGAAATGATCTATAGAACCTCGCCTTTCAGGTACGATTCGTACAGGTAGCCGGGATTTTCATAGTACAAACTGCTGTTGAAGTCCTCAATTTTTCGGGAAAGCCAAGAGTTGTATACTTCGATAAGAGCAGGTATCGGCTGCTTGTCCCGTTTATCGCAAAGGTCGACGATCAGCCGTTGATACACCTTTCCGATATCCCACCGGGTAGGTACGGAATATTTGCAGGCGGCCACATTATCAAAATACCCCCCGTCGATGGAGTAATCCCGAATAAGTTCATCCGTTATCTTATCGATATTCTCGCTGTGATAAACATCGGCCA
>JAVBRP010000068.1:0-3458 GCA_031547815.1 Bacteroidales bacterium
CGGGAAAAAGGGCGAAGACATAGCCGCGGAATATCTTACGGGTCGGGGTTACCGTATTCTGGAACGGAATTGGCACAACCACCACCAAGAAATCGATATTATTGCAGCCAAAGGCAACGAGCTGGTGATCGTGGAAGTGAAATGCCGTTCGGGCAATCCGCTTGTCGAGCCTTATGTCGCCGTCAACCGAAACAAACAAAACCTGCTGATCAAAGCGGCGAACGCATACATACAACGGAAAGATATGGACATGGAAACCCGTTTCGACATCGTGTCGGTCGTTTTAGGCAGCGAACCCGTTGTCGATCACATCGAAAACGCATTCTATCCGCAAGCGCGTAGGTGAAAAGTCGATATTTTTTGTACCTTTGCGACCTTAAACATGAAGGTCATGGGATTTTTTTCATCATTATTTTCACCCGCAAAGCAAGAAAATGCGCTTGACGAACAACAAAAAAACGATCTGAGAAATTTCGATATTTTGAAGTACGACGGCATTCGCGCGCAAAATGTGCGAAAAACGGAATATGCAGTCAAATGTTTCACCGAAGCGTTGAAAATCCGGAAAGATTTTGAAACCATGAAATACCTGATGTCGGCATATTTCATGTTGAATCGGTTTGACGATGCGTTGGGTGTGTTGAACGAAATGACGGAAACAGGCGAGGAGCAGGCAAACACATTGCTGACGCGCGCCAATCTTCTTTATACGCTGGGTCGAAACGAAGAAGCGGTTGCCGATTGCGCGAAAGTGATCGAGTCGGAGCCGGACAATTTCCTTGCTTATTTTCAATCGGCAAAGTCGCAACGCGCGCTCGGCGATCTGCCTGCCGGCATCGAGAGCCTGACAAAAGCGATCGGGCTGAAGGACGATTTTGCGGGGGCTTACATGCTGCGTGCCGAAATATATCTTTCGCTCAAGCAAGGCAACGAAGCCTTGTCGGACGCGGAAAAAGTAATCGCTTCGGCGCCCGAAGATGAAACTGCGTACTTGCTGCGCGGCCGCATCCGCGAACTGTTGGGCGACGCCGATGCCGCATTTCGCGACTATACGGAAGCGTCGGAACTGAATCCGTTCAACGAAGACGCATATCTGTTGTCGGGCCGCTTGATGATAACACAAGAAAAGTATGACGAGGCAATTGCTCTTTTCGACGAAGCGATCGAACACAACGAGCAGTTCGCGAAAGCGTACGCCGAAAGAGCGCGCGCAAAAGAACAAAAAGGCGACAAGGAAGGCGCTTCGGCCGATCGGAAAATATCGGAAGAATTAAGCTCCGATGCCGAAGAAAAGCAGGAAAGCCAAAACTTCGACGATCTCTATAAAGGAAATATTATTTAAAAAATTTCAGGTTTGAAGTTTAAAGTTTAAAGTTTCAGGTTCCGGGTACATGGCTTTGCCCAACTTTAAACTTCAAACCTTAAACTTTAAACTCTTTTTTTTGTATTTTGACAGATTTTTATCGAAATCGGGCGCAAGGCTTCGAGCAGGAAGAAAAAACATGCGCGCGGCAAAACAATCGTTACACATGGTTGCGGTTGTTGATCATGGTTGCGGCGATTTTTTTCGGGATATTTTTTTATTCCGTTTCCGTTTGGCTGAGCGCGGGAACGGTTGTCGCGTTGCTTGCGGCTTTTGCCGTTAGCCTGAAAAAGCATTTGGCGAACATCGAGCGGCAGCGGCAAAAAGAGCGATTGAAAACCATCAACAAACAAGAAGCGGCCTGCCTCGAAGGCGATTATTCCGATTACGCTCCCGGCGACCAATACATCGATTCGAAACATTTCTACACATCCGATTTGGATATATTCGGCAACCGGTCGCTGTTTCAATATTTGAACCGCACCACAAGCCCTTCGGGGAGCGATCGGTTGGCCGAACGATTGAAATTTCCGACCCCGATCGGGGAAATTGAAGCCCGACAAACCGCAGTGAAAGAATTGGCGGGAATGATCGACTTTCGTCAGGAAATGCAAGCCGTCGGGTTGAAATATAAGGATGCGGGCAAAGAGCTGCCCGCGTTTCTCCGATGGCTGTCCGCAAGCGCCGATTTGTCGAATAATCGGAAATTACTGCGTACGGTGCAAATTCTGCCGTGGTTTACGGTTGCGGCAATTATCGCGGCATCTTTCGGATTTATTCCTTCCTTCCCGGCTTGGCTGTTGGGCGCCGTGCATTTCGTTATCGTCGGTACTGTCATCAAAAAAATCAATTTTTTGCACCAACAGGTATCCGGCAAAGTGGCGTTCATCGGCACCTATTCCGAACTGATCGGCTTGGTGGTCGAAGCACCCTTCGTTTCGCCGTATCTTGTTTCGCTGCGCAAATGCTTTGTCGAAACCGATGCCTTACAGCAGATCAAAGCGTTGCGGAGCCGGATCAAACGGTTGGATTATCGGTTGAACCAGCTGTATATTCCCCTGAACATACTGTTTTTCTTCGATTATAAACACTTGGTTTGGCTCGAACGTTGGAGGCTCGGCGCCGGGCAGCAATTGCCGGCTTGGTTCGATGCCGGTGCCGAGATAGAAGTACTGTCGAGTTTTGCCAACATGCTGTACAACCACCCGGCATGGGCGATGCCCGTAGTCAAGCCCGAATATTTCACAGTGGAAGCCAAAAACATCGGGCATCCGATGATTCCCGAAAAAGAGCGGGTTTGCAACGATTTTACACTCGATGGTGCGGGACGGATCGCAATCGTTACGGGGTCGAATATGTCGGGCAAAAGCACCTTCGAAAGAAGTATCGGGGTGAACATGGTGTTGGCTTTGGCCGGTGCGCCCGTTTGCGCAAGCTCTTTCACGATCACCGATTGCCGACTGTACACGTACATGCGCATCGCCGATAATCTCGAAGAGCGGACATCCTCGTTTTATGCCGAATTGAAGCGGTTGAAACAATTGATCGATCTTGCCAAAGAAGGGCAACCGGTATTTTTTCTTTTGGACGAGGTGCTGCGCGGCACCAATTCGCGCGATCGGCAAGTCGGGTCGATGGCATTGATCAGACAATTGGTCAAATCCGGGGTTTCCGGAATTATTGCCACGCACGATTTGACATTGGGCGAATTGGAGCGGGAATTGCCGGAATATGTAACAAATTCGCATTTCGATGTACAAATCGACGGAGAGGAAATGACGTTTGATTACAAGCTGTATCGCGGCATTTGTACCGGTCTGAATGCCTCCGTTTTAATGCGAAAAATAGGAATTGATGTAGATTAACGATATAGTTTGGCACAGCTTTTGTATTTTCTATGTCGGGTAAAGATTCGGTGAAACGTTATACCGACCGGAGTAAAATTCGAAACGATCTGTATGATGCCCCTCACTGCCGATGTTTTCATCGGACGAATTTTTCCCGGAACACTCTTTCCTGATACAGAACGCAAACACACTCAAAATAACACGGTGTAAGTCAGGTTTTTGAATCCGCCGCAAGGCGGATTTTTTTT